>NZ_CAAAFT010000061.1:29034-36017 GCF_900634765.1 Candidatus Protofrankia californiensis
GCCTCGCACCCACCGGCATCCACGGGGGCTGAGGCAAGGGAGGTGTAGCCGGTGGGTGCGAGGCCGAAATCGGTCGTCAACGGCGTCCCCTGTCGTCGTCGTTCGGCAAGCTCGGTGGCGCCCACGGGTCCGAGATCCGTGGTACGGGTGACGACGGCGCCGGGGAGCTCGCACGGGTGTCCTCCTCCGCGGGTACCGGGGAGTCAGCAGAGCCAACCGGAGTGGCTCCGGATCCATTCCCGCCGGTCGCACCGGAACCGTTGCCGTTGTTGCCGCGTCCGGCTCCGTTCGTCCGGCCGCTGTGCCCCGCGCTGGTGCCTGTGACGAGGTCGGTGACGTCGCCGGGCTTGTGCACGCCCAGCTCGGCCGGGGTCATCACCGGTGGCCGGTCGGACGGCAGGCGCTTGCCGACACCGGTGTAGGAACCGCGGTTGGGCCGCTTCTCCACGGTCGCGAAGATCTCCAGGACCTCGTCCTTGCCGAGCGTCTCGACGTCCATGAGACGCAGGACGAGGTTGTCCAGGACGTCCCGGTAGCGGACGAGGATCTCCCAGGCCTCGTCGTGCGCCGACTCGATCAGCTGACGGACCTCGGCGTCGATCTCCGCGGCGAGCTCCTCGGAGTAGTCGCGCTGGTGGCCCATGTCGCGTCCGAGGAACACCTCGTTGCTCTCGCCGCCGAACTTGACCGCTCC
This sequence comes from Candidatus Protofrankia californiensis, assembly GCF_900634765.1. Classification (NCBI taxonomy): domain Bacteria; kingdom Bacillati; phylum Actinomycetota; class Actinomycetes; order Frankiales; family Frankiaceae; genus Protofrankia; species Candidatus Protofrankia californiensis. Next base: position 29,729 of record NZ_CAAAFT010000061.1, read on the forward strand.
GAGCTTGTCGCTCATCCCGAACTGGGTGATCATGGACCGGGCCATCTTCGTGGCCTTCTCGATGTCGTCGCTGGCGCCCGTTGTCGGCTCGTGGAACACCAGTTCCTCGGCGGTCCGCCCGCCCAGGAACATCGCGAGATCGTCCAGCATCTCCGACCGGGTGCGCAGGTAACGGTCCTCCATGGGCAGCTGCATGGTGTAACCCAGGGCTCGCCCGCGAGGCAGGATCGTGACCTTGTGGACGGGGTCGCTGTTCGGCAGCGCGTGCCCGACCAGCGCGTGCCCGCCCTCGTGGTAGGCGATCCTCTTCTTCTCCTTGTCGCTCATCACCCGGTTCTTGCGTTCCGGACCGGCCATCACCCTGTCGATCGACTCCTCCAGCAGGGCCGAGGAGATGAGCTTGCGGTCCGACCGGGCGGTGAGCAGCGCGGCCTCGTTGAGCACGTTCGCGAGGTCGGCACCGGTGAACCCGGGGGTCCGGCGCGCGATGACCAGCATGTCGACGTCCGACTCGATCGGCTTGCCCTTGGCGTGCACCTTCAGGATCGCCTCGCGGCCGAGCAGGTCGGGCCGGTCGACAACGATCTGCCGGTCGAACCGCCCCGGGCGCAGCAGCGCCGGGTCCAGGATGTCGGGCCGGTTCGTCGCGGCGATGAGGATCACGCCACCCTTGACGTCGAACCCGTCCATCTCGACCAGGAGCTGGTTGAGGGTCTGCTCACGCTCATCGTGGCCACCACCGAGACCGGCCCCGCGGTGACGACCCACCGCGTCGATCTCGTCCACAAAGATGATCGCCGGCGCGTTGGCCTTGGCCTGCTCGAACAGGTCCCGGACGCGGCTCGCGCCGACACCGACGAACATCTCCACGAAGTCCGAACCGGAGATCGAGTAGAACGGCACGCCGGCCTCGCCTGCGACCGCGCGAGCCAGCAGCGTCTTGCCGGTACCGGGCGGCCCGTACAGCAGCACGCCCTTGGGAATTTTGGCCCCCATCGCCTGGAATTTGCTGGGGTTCTCCAGGAACTCCTTGATTTCCTGGAGCTCCTCGATGGCCTCGTCGGCGCCGGCCACGTCAGCGAACGTCGTCTTCGGCGTGTCCTTGCTGACAAGCTTGGCCTTGGACTTGCCGAAGTTCATGACCCGGTTGCCGCCGCCCTGCATCTGGTTCATGAAGAAGAACAGCAGGAGTACCACCAGCAGCACCGGCAGCAGGTTGAGCAGCAGCGACACGATGATATTGCCCTGCTCGACCTTGACCTCGTAGGCGATGTTCTGGTGACGCAGCTCGTTGGCGAGGTTAACGGCCTGGTCGGTGACGTACGACGACTCGTACTTGGCACCGTCCTTCATCTTGATCTCGATGCGCTGCTTCGAGTCCTGGATGGTTGCGTTCGCGACCTGCCCTGAGGCGATCTGCTGCTGGATGAAGTTCAGGTCACGCTTGGAGTACTCGCCTGAGCCCGACAGCACGTTGGTCGCGAGAATGATCACGAGTGCGGCCAGGAGCAGTAGAGGCACCCAGCCGCGGAAGATTCTTCTTGGAGTCATCTGCCTGGAGCGCTTGACACGCGCGCTCCACCCTCCTGACGTGTGTGCCGCCCTCGTTCGGGATTCCCTTGTGCCGAGGGTACCGCCGGTACGCGCGCCTTACCGCGCGTACATCCGAGCAACGGACAACTGATGCGTACCGTTCCACAGCGGTGCCCCGAATGGGCGGTTCGTGGCGTGATCCTCCACCGCCGAGCCGCCGGATTCGCTTCCCGTGCGGTCACCGGCCGTGTCAGCGCGCATCCGATGCCTGCGGTACCGGCGAGCCACCTCACCGCCCGTATGAACTGATGCCATTCTATAACAGCCGATATCACTTGATATCAACCGATATCGGAAGATAAGACGTATATCGGTCGATATCCACCGGGCAAACCCTACCGGCCGCCGCGCTCGATCGCGTCCGCGTTCAGCGTACCTACGTAGGGTAGCGTGCGGTAGCGCTCGGCATAGTCCAGGCCGTAGCCGACCACGAAGGCGCTCGGGATGTCGAAGCCGACGTACCGGACGTCGATGTCGGCCGCCAGCGCCTCCGGTTTGCGCAGCAGCGTGAGCACCTCCAGGGACGCAGGCCCGCGCGAGCGCAGATTCCGCAGCAGCCACGACAGGGTCAGACCGGAGTCGATGATGTCCTCGACCACCAGGACGTCCCGCCCCTCGATCGAACGGTCCAGATCCTTGAGGATGCGCACCACACCCGAGGACGACGTGGACGAGCCGTACGACGAAACGGCCATGAACTCCATGGTCACCGGCACGGTCAGGGCCCGGGACAGGTCGGCCATCACCATCACCGCGCCCTTGAGGACGCCGAGGAGCAGCACCTCGCGGCCGGCGTAGTCGGCATCGACCCGTGCGGCCAGCTCCCCGATCCTGGTGGCGATGTCGCCGGGGGCGACCAGCACCTCGGCGATGTCGGGATGCCGGTCGGGCCGCGGGGGCAGTTCCGTTCCCGACCCGATCCCGCCGAAGCCGATCTCGTCGGGCATCGTGTGCGCAGCGGCCACCTGAGCCTCCCTGGAGTGTCCGCGCGGCGGGCCTACGAGGGCGTCCCGCGCGTGGGTGCTGGACTGGATCCCGGAGCCGGAGGTCCGCGGCCGGGGGGGCGTCTCCCCCCGGTTCGCGGCCTGGAGTCCGGCGGCCTGGAACACCGAGATCCTGTCATCCGCGCGCAGGGCGACGACACCCGACGGCAACGGGACGGGCTTCTGCCCGCGCCATCTGGTCACCAGATCGTCCATGGCCCGGACATGCTCGGCCCGCAGGCCTGTCGGTGCGCTTCCGGCGGCCAGGGCCGCCCGCCGCAGTAGCCGTGTGCGCAGCGCCTCGCTGAGCGCGGCGAGCCCGGCGAGGTCCAGGTCGACCCGGGCCGGCAACCCAGGTGTGCCCCCGGCGCTGTTCCTCGGTTCGCTTCCCGGTCCGTCGAGCGGCCCGGACGCGGGAGAAGCATGATCGCGCCGCCTTTGGTCCTCCGGGGCCACGACCAGACGGTCGTAGGCGAGCGCCGCGTCGGCGTCGAGCGCGGTGGTGTCCGCCCGTAGCAGGTCCGCCGTGCGCGCGAGAGCCTCGGCGATGCCCGGCCCGATGGCGTCCTCCAGAACGGGCAGGACCCGGTGACGGACCCGGGCTCGCGCGAACGCCTCGTCGGCATTGGCCGGGTCGTCCCATGGCGTCAGCCCGTCGGCGAGGCATGCGCTACGCGTCACCGATCTGCGGACGTCCAGCAACGGCCGCCTGATCACCCCGTCCAGGCGGGGCATGCCTGCCAGCGAGCGAGCGCCCGACCCGCGGGCGAGCCGCAGCAGCACCGTCTCGGCCTGGTCGTCAAGGGTATGCCCGAGTAGGACCGCACCCGCCTGCAACCGTTGCGCGGCGTCGATCAGAGCGGACCGGCGAGCGTCGCGGGCGGCACCCTCCGAGCGCGGAGAGTATGCCGGTAGCACCTCGACGGGGTCGAGCCCGAGCGCCCGGCCGCACACGGCCACGGTGGCCGCATGCGCCGCGGAACCCTCATACCAGCCATGGTCGACGGTGACGAGCCCGGCGCGCAGGGCCCGGCGCGGGGCGATGAACGCCAGCGCGGCGGCCAACGCCAGCGAGTCCGGCCCACCGGAGCAGGCCGCCAGCACCAGGCTGCCCGGAGCAAGGTCGGCAATCGACCGCCGAACGGCTACCCGGACCTCGGTCACGGCCCTGCGTTCCCGCATTACGCCCCGTGTTTCCGTGTCGCCCCGCGTTCGGAGGTCATCCCGTATTCCGGCGTCGTCGTGCGCACACCGTATGCCCCTGTGGGCAGACCCCGTTCGCTCTGCCTGGTGATCAACACCCCTGTTCAAGCCGACAGGGACGGACGTGAGCCCAGCACACGCTGCATCCAGGCCCCTGGATCGACCAGCTCCGCACGGGTCGGCAGTGTTTCGGGGGACTGCCAGACCAGGTTGAACGCGTCCACCCCGGCCTCGGCGACAACAGCCCGGACGAACGCGCCGCCCTGCCGGTACTGCAGGAGCTTGAGGTCCAGCCCGAGCAGGCGGCGGACGAAGCGGTCGATCGGCGAACCACCGCCACGGCGGCTGTCGAAGCGCGACCGGATCTCGGTGACAGTCGGCACGACCTTCGGGCCGACCGCGTCCATGACCTGGTCGGCGTGCCCTTCCAGGAGGGTCATCAGTGCCTGTAGGCGGTCCAGGACCTGCCGCTGGGCGGGAGTCTGGAGCGCCTCCACGATGCTCGTCGCGTTCGGCCCGCGGTCGAGCACAGCACCGCGCACGGCGGTGACGGCCGACTTCACCCGCTCGGCGAGCACCTCCGGGTCGAGATCGGTCGCCTCGATGAACGCGCCGATCTCGTCCTCCAGGTGCTGGCGCAGCCACGGGACGGCGGTGAACTGGATGCGATGGGTCTGTTCGTGCAGGCAGACCCACAACCGGAAGTCGCGCGGGTTGACTCCCAGCGTCTGTTCGGCGTGGGCGATGTTCGGCGCGACCAGGCTGAGACGCCCCGCTGCGGCGACGGCCGGCCGGGCCTGGGCGGCATCGCCCTCCCCGGCCCTGGAGGTCAGGCCTTCCCCGAGGGCCTTGGCCGGTTCCCCGGCCCCGGAGGCCCCGGTTGAGGCGGGGTCGGTCGCGGCGGTTTCCTCGGGCGGGAGAAAGAGCTCATACTGCCCCAGGACCTTGCCCGCGAGATAGGCCAGGGCGGTGCCGAGCTGGACACCGGTGACCGTACGTCCGACAGCGGTGGACAACCTGCCCCGGTCGCGGTCCGCCAGCTTGCTCAGCAGCGGCACGGTGACCACCCGCAGGCCGGCGACGTTCGAGCGGATCCATTCGGGACGGTCCACCACGGCGATCGGGGTGGCCGGACCGGCCGGATCCAACCGGGTGTATGCCTGGACATGGCCTTCCGCTTCGACGGCCAGCCGCCGCAGGTCCGTAACCACCGCGTCCGCTTCGGTGCGGGGCAGCAGCGGGCCTGGCCGGACAAGCCGCCGTGCTGTCGCTACGGCGAGATCCCAGTCGACTGGCTCGGCGTCCACATCCGCCAGCCTATGTCCTCTCCCTGTGGATGACAGCCTTATCGCTGCCGCGCGCCTGTTGCCACCGACCACCTGCCGCGCTACCGCCGGGTGATTTCCCCGGATGCCCGCTGCCGCGTCCGGGCGTCTCGCGCATCAGCATCCGCATGAGGCGAGCGCGACGGCCACCTGGTCGAGGGCGGCGCGGGTGGCTCCGGCCTCCTCGACCGGGGCGAAGAAGCCGAACAGCAGGAGCCGGCCGTTGGTGTCCACGACCTGGCCGGCGAGGCTTGTCACGATGCGCAGGCTGCCTGTTTTCGCGCGTACGTCACCGGCGCCGGCGCGAGTGTCGGGCGAGCCGTAGCGGTCGTTCAGCGTCCCGGAGAATCCTGCGACCGGAAGCCCTGTGAGCAGGGTCCGCAGCGCCGGGTGTCCGGGCAGGACGGCCGTCCGCAGCAACGCCACCAGCGTTGCCGGGGCGATCTGGTTCGACGTCGACAGTCCGCTGGTGTCCGCCAGGTTTGCGCCCGCGGTGGGCACGCCGAGTTCCCGCAGGACGTCGAGTACCGCTCGCGTGGCGCCGTCGAACGACGCCGGAAGGCCGCGGGTGTGGGCTACCAGCCGTCCCAGGCTTTCGGCCAGGTCGTTGTCGGAGTACGTCAGCATCCGCTCGACCAGCAACGGGATCGGCGGGCTGTGGACCGCGGCGACCTGCCGAGGGCCGCCGGAGCCACCGGATCCGGGGTTGTCGGGCCCGGACCCGGCGGGCCTGGACCCGGACCCGGACCCGGCGGGCATGGCGCCGACAGCGGTCGACGCGACCTGTACACCGGCCCGGCGTAGCGCTGCCGCGAAGGCGTTCACTGCGGCCAGGTCCGGGGTTGTGGTCCGCGGGCCGGTCGAGCCGGGTGTGGGGCGTCCGCCGTCCACCTCGAGTGCGGACACCGGCGTGATATTGCCGTCGGTGACGTAGCCGTCGCGCCAGCCCGTCGCGGTGGACGGTCCGGTGAACAGAGTCCCGTCGCCGACCAGTCGGTCGACCTGGGTGATGCCGGCCGCGCGTACCTGTGTGGCCAGATCTGACAGGCGGGCGAGGGATGGGTAGCCCGCCGGTCCGGTCGCGGCGGTAAGCGTCGGGTCGCCCGCGCCGACAAGCCACAGCGTCCCGCCGCCGGCCGGGGCGGCGGGGTCCGAGACCCTCGCGGTACCGGTGTCCTCCGTACT
>NZ_CAAAFT010000061.1:36393-38461 GCF_900634765.1 Candidatus Protofrankia californiensis
GGAAGACACGGGTCGTCAGGGTGGCCCGTGCGTCGAAGGTCGTCAGTGCCGCCGCGGCGATCACGGTCTTCAGCGTGGATGCGGGCGCCACCGCAGTGCTCGACCCGCGGTCGAGCAGCATCGTTCCGGACAGGGCGTCGACAACCAGCCCTACTGGGTTGCCCAGCGCCGGGTTGGCAAGCGGGCGGGCGAGCCTGGAACTCACCGCTGCGGGGTCGGCGACCCGCACCGCCGGGTCCAGCGGAGCAAAGGGTGCGGCCGCGGGGCGTGGGTCGGGGGCGACGCTCGGGCTGTTCGTGGGTGGAACGGAAAGATGGCCGGCAAGCAACGCTCCGGCAATGGCGGTAAGTCCGCCGACCCGGCCCGGCATCGGAGGGGTCACGTGCGGGAGACTATGTCCTGTGGCCGATGGCCGATGGCCGATGGCCGCGCGGTCGTGTTTTCCGCCCACCGCTGGAGGCTTCGAGGAATCCTGCCACCGTCAACGTGGGCTTGCGCACAGGCCGGCCGGACCGCAATGCCTGCTGGGTTGGGGTCGTGCCGCCGTCGTGGGGAATGCCGTCCCGGGTAGACCCTGGGTCGATCCAGGCCGGTGGACCTCACCGTGGGTTCCCGCACTGGAGGTGAATCGTCACCGGCGGATCGGCCCGCGACCTTCGAGGTGACATGCGTGGGTGCCGACACTGGTAACAAGTACACAACACAAGGGCGCTTCGGACGGGACGCGCCCACAGACACGACAGGGGATGGTGTGGACCTCGAGTTCGATGTGACCATCGAGATCCCGAAAGGGCAGCGAAACAAATACGAAATGGATCACCACACCGGACGGATCCGGCTCGACCGGATGCTGTTCACATCCACCCACTATCCCTCGGACTACGGGTTCATCGAGGGTACGCTGGGTCGAGATGGTGATCCTTTGGACGCGCTCGTTCTGCTGGAGGAGCCGACCTTCCCGGGCTGCCTGGTGCGATGCCGAACGATCGGCATGTTCCAGATGAGCGACGAGAAGGGTCCTGACGACAAGGTGCTGTGTGTGCCGGTTGCGGACGTCCGGCAGGAGCACCTGCGTGACATCAGGCACCTTCCGGAGTTCGACCGGTTGGAGATCCAGCACTTCTTCGAGGTCTACAAGGACCTGGAGCCGGGCAAATCGGTCGAGGGGGCGTCGTGGGTCGGCCGCACCGACGCGGAGCGGGAGATTCTTGCCTCGATCCGGCGCGAGGAGGAAGCGGTCGTCACCGCGGAGGGGCGCCACGACGATTCCGTACCGAGCGGTTCCACCCTGGGTATTCCGGAGCGGTCTGAGCCGGAGGTCAGGTCCGCCTGACCCCTGCCGGACCGGCGGATCATGCGCAGGGCCACTGATCGTGGTCGTGGTGGCGGATCTTCGCAGGTTCACCACCACGACCACGATCAGTGGGCAACCCGGCGGCTGAGAGCTCAGTAGGCCGAGAGATCAATAAGAGATCAATAAGAGCCTCCGGCGGGACGTAATGTCCTATCCGCCTTGGCTGTGGTGACGCGTGAATGAAACCTGGGACGACGCGTGCGTGAGATCGGTTGGCGGGATGTCCGGGATGTCAAAAGGCATCCTGCGCTGGGCCCGCTCTCTGATTTCTTCTGGTAGGTCATCAGCCTGGAGCAGGAGGGGGAGAAGCTCTGGTTGGGTCGTCAGCGCCCGGAAGGTCATACCGATGGTGACATCGTGATCAGGTCGGTGCCTGATTGACACAGGGTCGCCGCGACGGACGTGTCCTGGCCGGATCACGCGCAGGTAGGCGCCTGGCGCCGCTCGTAGTGTGAACGTCCTGACCCAGCCGTGGAGCCCCAGCCACACCGCGAACGTCCGGCACGGGATCCGTGGTGCTGTGACTTGCAGCACCACCTCCTTCCCGATCCGCCACCGTTCACCGATCACAGCTGTGGTGACATCCAGTCCACGGGTGGTCAGGTTTTCTCCGAAGATCCCGGAGGGCAGTGGACGACCCAGCTCGTGCTGCCATGCGTCAAGGTCCTCGCGCGAGTAGGCGTAGACAGCCTGGTCGCCGCCGCCGTGGTTGTC
>NZ_CAAAFT010000062.1:0-3291 GCF_900634765.1 Candidatus Protofrankia californiensis
GGGGCTCGGTGGCGAGGGGTGGCGGATCTCCGGCGTGGGCGGGTGGTGATGGCCGCCGTCCGGAAGCCGATCTGGGAAGTACGGGAGGTCCAGGTCTGTGGGTCACTGGATAGCCAAAGGCGGCGCGATCATGTTTCTTTCGCGCTGCCGGAGGCCCTGGTCTGTGGGTCATTACGGGCTCGTGGTCCCGTGTGCCTCCGATGTCCTTTTATTGACAATAGGTAATCATCGCGCTACTGTGACGTGCCGAAATTGCCGATCCTCGCACATACCGATACCCCGCTCGCAGCGGTTCCGGAGAGCTTGCGTAGGGTTTCGACCATGACCGGGGACGCAACTGCAACAGCAACGAGGGGGGCTTCCCTACTCGTCGCCGAGGATGACGAAGCTTCTCGGGTTGCGCTTGCCCGCAGCCTTGAACGGTTCGGCTATCGGGTGCTGGAGGCGGCTGACGGGGAGACCGCGCTCAAGCTTTTCCAGACGACCGAAGTCGACCTTGTGGTGCTTGATGTCGCGATGCCGCGCATGGACGGCTTCGCTGTGCTGAGCAGACTGCGGCAGACCAGCGAAGTACCTGTGATCATGTTGACTGGCCGGGCCGAAGAGGTTGACCGGGTCGTCGGTCTGGAACTCGGAGCCGACGACTACGTGGTCAAGCCGTACTCCCTGCGGGAACTCGTCGCACGGGTGCGGGCCAGGTTGCGCCGCCGCCCCGTCGAGCCGCCGCCGCAGCGCACCGGTGATGGAAACGACCCGCTCGTCTACGGAGACGTTTCCATCGACCTGCGTGCCCGTGAGGTCGCGGTCGCGGGTGAGCGCATCGATCTCACCGCGCGTGAATATGAGCTGCTCGCTTTCCTGGCGAGCCACCCCCGCCGGGTTTTCAGCCGTGAGGAGCTGCTGGAACAGGTTTGGGGTACGCGTTTCCAGGATCCGGCAACCGTCACCGAGCATGTCCGTCGGGTACGGACCAAGGTCGAGGGGCGCCCACCGCAGCGTCGACTTGTCACAACTCTGCGTGGTATGGGATACCGCTTCGACCCGTGATCCCGTCTCTTCCCGAGGGCTGTGGGTTACAGCGGTGGGGTTGCTATCCGGGCGGGGACGTCTCGGGAGCCTGCACGCCGCTCTCTGCGTCGCCGCTCTCTGTGTTGCGGGACGCCTGCCGGCGAAGGCGGCGTCGGGTCCGGGCGTTGTCCGAGGCCGGCGCCGCTGGGGTTGAGGTGGTCGGGGTTGCCGTAGCCGGGCTCGAGGCGGCCGGGGCCTGTGCGATCAGTGGTGGCGCTGCCGGGCTGGGCACCATGTGGTGTGCCAGGCCCGGTGTGCCCTTGTCGCCGTCCGGACCTTCGGCAGTGTCCGGCCATCCCGGGCCGCCTGCTTCACCGGCGGTTGCAGCCGCCGCGGGACGGGCCGCCTCGTACTCCTTGCGTGAGCCACAGACGCTCGCCCTGCTGCACGCGCATCGCCCGCCACCGGCGTCCAGCTTGACCACAACCTGATCGCGCGGTACGTCGTGGGAGACGACCCGCCCGTCACCGTCGGGGGTGCTCACCCGGGCGCCCACAGCTGGAACATCGGCCTTGAACTGTTCGTACAGCGGATGTTCGTAACGCAGGCAGCACATCAGCCGGCCACAGGCACCGCTTATCTTCATGGGGTTGAGGGGGAGATCCTGGTCCTTGGCCATCCGGATGCTGACCGGTTCGAAGTCCGTGAGGAATGTGGCGCAGCACAGGTCACGCCCGCAGGAACCGATTCCGCCCTGGATGCGCGCGCTGTCCCGAGCGGAGAGCTGGCGCAGGTCTATCCGGGCCGTGAGCGTCCGGGCGAGATCACTTACAAGGCCCCGGAAGTCGACCCGGTGGTCGGCGGTGAAATAGATCGTGAACATGTTCTCGGTCGAGATGTGGTCGACACCCACGACCTTCATGGGCAGGCCGTGTTCGCGGATCAGTCGCTTTGCCGCGACGCGTGCCTGTGCCCGACGCCGCCGGGAGACCGCATGCCGTTCGATGTCGGTCGTTTTCGCCATCCCCACGAGGACCGGCAGCCCTCCGACGTCATCGCTGACCCACTGTGGCGCCCACATGCATTCGGCGACCTCGGGGCCGGCGTCGGTGGGGATGAGAACCTTGTCCCCGACCTTCGGCGAGTATGGCCCGGGGTCAGCGTAGTAGAGCCGTCCACGTGGGGAAAACGTGACCGCGCACATCATCGGCATGCCGTCCGCACCGTCCTCCCGACCGCCGGATCCTGGCTGGAGTGGCCGTCACCTGGCCACCAGTCGACGACGCCTGCCGGGTGACGCAGGTGTGGTGTAGCCGCGACCAGACGCTGCCGTTGCGTCAGCTTACCGCCCGGGACGCGGCGAACCCATGTATGAGCGGGGACGGTTCCGCCTGGTCCCCTGGTCGTTGGTTGCCGGGTCAGCCAAGCCGGACGACGTCCGCGCCGGAGTCGGCCGGCAGCCGGTAGAGCGCGTAGGGAACCGAGATCACCGGTCTGGCGACGTTGCGCACCGGTGTTCCCCCGGGGGTGGTACCCAGTTCACAGCCATAGTGGGCATGTCCGTGAACGGCCAGCGTAACCCGCGAGGTGGACGAGTCGATGGCGGCGGCCAGGTGGTGGCTGCCAAGGAACGGGAACAGTTCGAGCGACTCGCCGGCGAGGGTGCCGGGCACGGGTGCATAGTGCGTGAGCGCGATCGTCAGTTCGGTGTCGAGGCTGTTGACGGCCTGCGCGAGGGTCCGGGCGGTCTGTTGGCCATGGCGGGCAAATGCCTTCATTTCGTCCTCACCGAAGATCTCCGCGCTGCGCCCGGTAAAACCACCGGCGAACCCCTTCGCACCGGCGATGCCGATCGTGGTCCCGCTGGCGCGTATGGTCACCGCCGATCCCTCGAGCACAGTGATCCCGACGCCAGTGAGCATCCCGGTGATTCTGCCCTGCTCGCCCGCGTCGTAGTCATGGTTGCCCAGGACGGCGACGATCGGCAGGTCGAGGCTGCCGAACACCTCGCACACGGCGTCCGCCTGGGTGATCTCACCGTCGTTGGTGAGATCACCGGCGAGTAGCAGGACGTCGGCGGCTGCCGCCGCACCCTCGAAGACGGGGCGCAGGCGCGGTCCGGTTCCTGCTCGGATGTGCAGGTCTCCGACTGCGGCGATCACGACCATGCCGACATCTCACCTTTCATGACCCGGTAGTTCATGACCCGGCGGTCCGGGGGAGGGTAGACAGTCGGAGCATCGGAGCATCGGAGCATCGGAGCATCGGAGCATCGGAGCATCG
>NZ_CAAAFT010000063.1:0-1758 GCF_900634765.1 Candidatus Protofrankia californiensis
GAGCATCGGAGCATCGGAGCATCGGAGCATCGGGGAATCAGGGCGCAGGGCTGCGCACCTCGCCCCGTGCCGTGTCACCGTCACCGGCCGGTGAATCGTGGCGGTCGCCGCTGCACGAAGGCCGCCATCGCCTCGGTGAGGTCATGGGAATGGAGAAATGCGGCGTTCCACGCCCCGACATAGCGCAGACCGGCCTCGACCGCGGCGGCACGGGCGGTGTCCAGGACATCCTTGATGCCCTGCGTGACCAGCGGCGGGTTTGCCGCGACGTCGTCGGCGAAGGCGTGGGCGGCGGCGAGCGCGCTGGCCGGGTCGGGGAGCACGTCGTTGACCAGGCCGATCCGTTCGGCGCGGGCGGCGTCTATATCTTTGCCGGTCAGAGCGAGTTCTCGCAGGTGCCCGTCCCCGATAATGGCGGGAAGGCGCTGCAGGCTGCCCAGGTCGGCAACCACGCCGACCTTCACCTCCCGGATGCTGAACAGCGCCTCGGCGCTGGCGTACCGGACATCGCATGTGGCCAGCAGGTCGACCCCGCCACCGACACACCAGCCGCTGACCGCGGCGACAACGGCCTTCCGGCTGCGCGCGACGGCGTCCAGCGAATCCTGCATGGAACGCACCTTGTGGAGGAAATCGGTACGAAACTGGGCCAGACCGCCGTCTTCGTCGCCCGCGATGTCGGCCAACTCGGCCAGGGCCGCCAGGTCCAGGCCGTAGGAGAAGTGGTTGCCGGAGCCGGTGAGCACCACCGCCCGCACGGTGTCGTCGACGTCCAAAGCGGCGAACACCTTGGGGACCTCGCGCCAGAAGTCCGGGCCCAGGGCGTTGCCCTTGCCCGGGCCGAGCAGGGTGACCTGGACAACCGTGTCGCGCCGTTCAACACGCAGCGATACCAGCGGTTGCGCCGGCGGTTCGGCGAACAGGTATGGTTCCAGCCGAATCGGCTGTTGGTGTCCAGCCGGTTGGTGTCCGGCGTCGTCGACGCGGTTCGCGCCGTTACCACCGGAGGCGGCGTTCACTCGGAGCCCGTCCGTCGTCGTCATCGGATTCCCTTCTGGTTCGGATGGCGCTGAACTGCACTGGTGGGCGTCACGGATGGGTATCCCACGGTGACTCATCACGCGACGGCCGGCTTGTGAGTATCCGAATACTTAACTGTTGGAAGGTTGGAACATAAACTACTGCCGGGTAGTTGCCGGGGCCGCTGGAGGGCCAAAAGCAGCGCGATCATGTTTTCTCGCGCTCGGGGTGCGGGAGCCGATCCGGAAGGTCCGGAAGGTCCGGGTCTCCGGCTCGTTGATGGCGGGAAACTCGACAGCGTGCGGGGAGGCTCTACTCTCGACAGGGTGAGCGATCTGACGCAGTCCGCCAGAGGGTCAACTCCCCGGGCTACTGGCGCGGGATCCGAGGTGACCGGCAGTGCGACCGGCGGCATCGTGCCCGCTGCCGGCAGCGGTGCGGTCGTGGCTACCGGGGCGACGGCTTTGGGCGCGTTTGCCGTCGGAGCGCTGGCTCTTGGCGCGGCGGCACTGGGTGCCTTCGCGGTGGGCGCGCTCGCGATCGGGCGGCTGGCGATCCGGCGCGCGCGGGTGGGGAGCCTGAAGATCGGAACTGTCGATGTCGAGCATCTCCGCGTCCGGCGCCTGGAGGTCTCTGACGGAGAGTAACTCCCGTATCCCTGCCGCCCGCCCGAAGGCGGTGTGATGATCCTGCTTGCGCACCGCCTTCAGGCCCTGCGAAGAGAGGCCCTGCGAAGAG
>NZ_CAAAFT010000063.1:1783-3993 GCF_900634765.1 Candidatus Protofrankia californiensis
GAAGAGAGGCCCTGCGAAGAGGGATCGTGGCCGAAGGCGGTGCGATCGTTCAGCGGTAGAGGACCGCGCTGGCGCCGCCTGAGAATCCCGGCGACTGCGCAAGGTAGTTCATCGACGAACTCGACCGCAGACCGAGATCAAGTGTTGCCGCCACGCAGTTGTTGTACGAATTCACCACCAGCCGGCCCTGCACCCGGATCGTCGAGCCCGCCACGTCGGTCAGATAGAGATCGGCTATGCAGCCGAGTTCCGGGTAGGACGCCCGTCCCACATTCTGTCCGATGTCACCGTTGGTGAGCGTGATCTTCACCGTGTATGACGTCGAGTCGGGTTGACTGACCGTCCCGGACCATGAGCCCAGGAACCCGGATGGCATGTCGTAGCTCTTCGGTGCTGGTGCGGCTGCTGGTGCCGCCGCTGTGGACCGCCTGGCGGCCGGTGCCCGCCCCTCGGTGCCAGTTGTATCTCCCGAACCGCCGGTGCTGCCCGAACCGGTGCCGGCGGCGGTTGCCTGTGCCGCGGGGATCTTGTCAGATGGTGGGGTGGATGCCGGCGCCGGCCCCGGCGTCGGGCTCTGCGTCGTCGGGATTGCGGTGGGACTGGGCGCCTGCGTTGTCGCGGCGCTGTTCGACGTCGACGCCGGGCGCGCACTGACGGTTGCCTCGTTGTCGTCGTTGCCGGTCAGCAGCAGGATGCCGGCACCCACGGCCAGCAACGTGACCGCGGCGACCGCGACAATGACAGCTCTGGGAACCCGCCGGTATCCGTCCGGTCGTGCCGGCCCGCCGTAGGCATCGTCCGGCCGCTGGGCGATCGGTTGCACCCCGAACGGCGGCGGAGGTGGGGAGGATGCCCCTGCCTGTGCGGACGTCGTGCCGGTGAGCGATTTTACGTGGGCAAGTGCGGTGGGGGCCTGGCTGACGTCCGGGGCTGCGTGCGCCGGGGTGCTCCAGGAGCGGTCGACCGGCAGCACGGCCCCGGGCGTGGCGACGACGCTCGCTCGGCGCGGGGCCACGATCGTCGCATCCCCGGGCAGCACCGCGGTCGCGTCCCTGTCCGTGCCGGCGCCGGTGAGTTCAGGGCCGTCCAGCCCGACACCGTCCAGCCCGACACCGTCCGGTCCGGGGACGGCGGGCACGACCACAGGCTGAAATCCGGATGTTGCCAGCTCTGCCAGCGCACGCTCGGCCGCGTCCGCCGTGGGACGGTCGGCCGGCGCCTTGGCGAGCATCCGGGCGATCACGTCCCACAGCGCCGGTGGCAGGCCCGGTATGGGTTTCGGCGCATCCTCCATGTGGGCACGCAGGAGCGCGACCGGGTGTGGCGCCGAGAACGGTGGGTTGCCGGCGAGGAGTTCGTACAGCATGATTCCCGCGCTGTAGATGTCGGCCGGAGGTTGTGCGTGTTCACGGTGTGCCAGTTCCGGCGCCATGTACATCGGCGTCCCGATCATCCCGGTGAGGCGGGTCAGGGACGGCCCGTGTGCCAGCCGGGCAACGCCGAAGTCGGTCAGGCGGGCCTGTGGATCGTCGGGATCGGTGACGTCGACGAGCACGTTGGCGGGTTTGAGGTCACGGTGGACGATGCCGGCCGCGTGCACGGTTTTCAGCGCACGCAGTACCTGGCAGGTCAGGGCGACCGCCGCGGTCAGCTCCAGCTTTCCGCGTTCGCGCAGATAGACGCGCAGGTCGACGCCGTTGACGAGATCCATGACGATCGCGAGCGTGTCTCCCTCGACGACGAGGTCCCGGACGGTGACAAGGTGCGGATCACTGAAGCCGAGCAGCACAGACCGTTCCTGGACGAATCTGGCGACCACCTCGGGGTCGTCGGCGAGCTCTCCACGCAGCACCTTCACCGCGACCGGACGGTCGCCGTCGACGGTGGATCCTCGCCAGACCTGACCGAACGCGCCTCGGCCGATCGGTTCGTGCAGGACGTAGCCAGAGCCCAGCTTCTGCATGGCAGGAGCCCCCTTCCCCCGGAGAAACCATGCCTATCCCATCATCTCCAGGTCCTTGGGGGCGAAACCGACACTCCATGTGACACTGGGTGAGTCGGGTAAGAGCGGCTGAGAACGGTAGATGGTGGCGTATCCGCCCCGAACTGGCACAGCCGGCCGGAACGATTCCGCGGGCTTGGCCTACCATCCGTCCCCGCCGGGTCCAGTCCCGTTGTCGATCGCGGGATCGGGCCCGGCGGACATCGGG
>NZ_CAAAFT010000063.1:4429-8986 GCF_900634765.1 Candidatus Protofrankia californiensis
GTCCCCGCCGGGTCCAGTCCCGTTGTCGATCGCGGGATCGGGCCCGGCGGACATCGGGGGCCAGCCGAGGCCAGTCCGGGGAGCCAGCTGAGGTCAGTCCTCCTGGCTGTCGTCCGGTTCGCCGGGGGCGTCCTCGGCGAGGATGCGGTAAAGCGCACGGCGGGCATCCACGAGGATCTTCTGCGCGGCTTGGACCTGGGCGTCGCTGCCGGCCTGAGCGACCTGCACGACCGCCGCGCCCACTCCGAACGCCAGTGACCGCAGATCGGTCAGGCCGTGGTCGGCGGCAGCCGCGGCCGTGTCCCATGGTTTGGGCTCGTCCGCGCGGGCATCGGTGTAGGCGCGTCCCGCGTCGGTCAGGTGGAACACCCGCTTGCCGTCACTTTCCTCGGCTCGGACGAGTTCCTCGTCGGTGAGCAGCTGGAGGACGGGGTAGACCGAACCGGGACTTGGCCGCCACGCACCGTGGCTGCGTTCGGCAAGCTCGTTGATCATTTGATAGCCGTGCATCGGGGCCTCGGCGAGCAGGGCGAGAAGCGCCGTGCGGACGTCGCCGCGCCTGACCTTCGCGCCGCGACCGCGGCCGCCGGGGAAGAAACCCCGAGCGCCCGGGCCGAAGCCAGGGCTGGGAAAGCCCGGTCCGGGTAGCGGGCCGGGGAAGTCGGGGCCGAACGGGACGGCACCGGGCGCACCGTGCCTGCCGTATCCACCGTGCCTGCTGTGGTGCCACCTGCCGCGATCTTCGGCGGCTGCCGTCTGGATGCGGTCGAACCCGGGGCCGTCGTGCCTACCGCGGCTCCAGGGCCATGATCCGGGAAATTCCTGTGCGTGCACGATGACTCTCCAATCGTTGTATCGCGTTCGCTCACGATATATCGCGATGCACCGTTGGACAAGGTGGCGGGAGCCTCGGCCTCCGGCGATGGCGATGGCGATGGCGGCGATGGCGATGGCGGCATCGGATCCGGGTGGATTTCACGATCTTGTGACAGGGCCGGGGAGGCCTGTGTGGCCAGTTCCCGTGGGCGCTATCCGGAACCATCCTCCGAATAGCGCCATCCGGCGCAAACCAGAATTAAGCATTGCCCGAAAATAATCAGATTCTCAAGGTAACTGGACGGTTACGTTCTTGTCGGCGCGTCCGCACTCCGCAGAATTCCGGGCCAACTTGTTGACAGCCCCGCTTGTCGACTGACATAGTGCATAACATGCCAAGGGATATCAGACTGTCGGTTCGGCGCGCGGTGGACTTCCTCCGTGTCGCCAGCGCCATGTGTTCCGTCTGACCTGGTTCTCTTCTGCCGGCCGCAACGGCCGTAGCACACATCCTGCGTCAGGTTCGTCTTTTTCTCGCCGACCATTCCAGCGGGAATGGCGTTGCGTCAACGGTGCCACCTTGATTTCCCGTGGCTGTCATTTTCGTGCTGCGTATCGCCGTGATATCAGGTCGATTTTCAACGGTGCGGCCGATCGATGTCACTTTACCGCCGCCCGGGGCCGTGCAGGCCGGCTGACCGGTCCGCAGACAAACCCGAGAGGAATTACGACCTTACCATGCACCACAGTGTTCGACGTGCTGTTCGGCGCCGACCGAGGGTTCTTCCAGTAGCCGTCGCCCTGGTCGCGACGCTGATTCTGGCGGCCTGCGGGCAGGATGACGGCGGCGGTGCTGCCGGGGCCGAACAGACCGAACTGCGCTATCAGGGATCCGTCGGCGCGGTCACACCGGTGGAGCTTGCGGCCGACCTCGGTTACCTCGGCCCGATCACGCTCAAGTGGATCGGTAACACGATCAGCGGCCCGCAGGACATCCAATCGACCGCCACCGGGGACGTCGACTTCGGTTCGGCTTTCAACGGGGCGATCATCAAGCTGATCGCCGCAGGTTCGCCGATCAAGTCGGTGGTCGGTAGCTACGGGACCGACGCAGAGACCTTCATCGGATTTTATACCCTTGACGGAAGCTCGATCCAATCACCCCGGGATCTGATCGGAAAGAAAGTCGGGATGAATACGCTGGGGGCGCATCTCGAAGCGGTTCTGGACGAGTACCTCAAACGAGGCGGCCTCAGTCAGGAAGAGATCAAAAAGGTTATCCCAACCGTCGTTCCGCCGGTCAACACCGAGCAGTCCCTACGCGAGAAGCAGATCGACGTCGCGGCGCTTGGCGGAATTCTTCAAGATAAGGCGCTGACCCGGGGAGGAATTCATCTCCTTTTCAGTGATCGCGAGCTGTTCGGTCCGTTCACGGCCGGAAGCTACGTACTGAGGGATGACTTCATCAAGAAGAATCCGACGACCACCAGGCAGTTCGTGGAAGGAGTGGGCAAGGCCATCGAATGGTCCAGGACGACTCCTCGCGAGCAGGTCGTCGCCCGGTTCAAGGACATTATTGCCAAGCGTGACCGCAAGGAGGACACGACCGCGATTCAATTCTTCAAGGGATACGGGATCGCCGGCAAGGGTGGGCTCATTCAGGATGCGGACTTCACCCGGTGGACCGACTGGTTGAAAGTGAACGGTCAGCTGAAGAAGGACGTCGCTCCGGCCGAACTTTTCACCAACGCGTTCAACCCCTTCCGGGCGGGTTCCTGACGGACTCGTTCCCGTGAAGGTCGCGGAGAGATTTCACGGGGTCGCCGGAACGGTACGATCACGGCTCTTCGCGCCACTGGAGAGCCAGGGAAACCCAGCCCCAGCCCCGGACGCGGGATTCCCGACGCCGCCGCCCGCGGCGCCGGGAATCATCCTTCACCGACACCGAGAGATGATCGGCAATGAGCACAATAGAATTCAGGAACGTCACGAAGAGGTTCGCCGTCCGCAGCCACGGCGGCCTGCGCAGCACCGTCAGCGAGTTCACCGCGGTCGACGGCGTGGATCTGCACATCCGCAGCGGTGAGTTCCTGGCTCTGGTCGGTCCCAGCGGCTGCGGGAAGTCCACCCTGCTTGACATCCTCGGTGGGTTGACCGGCGTGAGCGGTGGTCAGGTACTCGTCGACAACACCCCGATCTCAGGTCCCGGGCTTGACCGGGGGATCGTCTTCCAGCAATATGCACTGTTCCCGTGGCGGACCGCCCTCGGCAATGTCGAATTCGGCCTCGAGGCCAAGAAGGTGGCGCGGTCGCAGCGTTCAGCCCTGGCCCGGCATTACCTCGACCTCGTGGGGCTCAGCGGCTTCGAGCATCGATATCCCCACGAACTGTCGGGCGGTATGAAACAGCGGGTGGCGATCGCGCGGAGTCTGGCCTACGACCCGGCCGTGCTGCTGCTCGACGAGCCTTTTGCCGCGTTGGACGCCCAGACGCGCGAGACCCTGCAGGACGAACTCCTGCGGATCTGGGGTAAGACCGGCAAGACGATTCTTTTCGTCACACACGGTATCGACGAAGCGGTGTACCTCGGTCAGCGGGTCGCGGTGATGACGTCCCGTCCCGGCCGGATCAAGCAGATCGTCGACATCCCCATCACCGCCCGTACGGACGGGAAGGACCTGCGCTCCGACCCCGATTTCGTTCGCTACCGGCATCAGGTCTGGGAGCTGTTGCACGAGGAGGTGGCCAGGGCTCAGCAGGCCGAGCGTGACGAGCAGTCCTCGCGTGAGCGGGCGTCCAGCAGCCCCGGCGCGACCTCCGGCGACGCGGCGCTCACGGATGTCGTGGGGCATGGAGAGAAGGAAGTGACCAGCGTTGGCCATCGTTGACGAAGCCCGTACCGGGGCTGAAACCCGGCTTGCCGCCACCCCCCGATCACCGGCCGCCATCCCTCGCCGCGGGCGGCTGCTCGCGGCGCGCAGGATCAGCGCCGGGATCTCCCGCCGGGTTGTGGGCATTCTGGTCCTGCTGGCGGCCTGGGAGGTGCTCCCGCGGGTCGGTGCGGTCGATCGGGTGTTCCTGCCACCCTTCTCCGAGGTCGCCGACGAATGGGTGGTGCTGCTTCACGGTGGCGACCTGTGGGAGCACACCTCCGCGAGCCTCACCCGGGCAGCCAGCGGCTTTGCCCTCGCCATCCTGATCGCGCTTCCGTTGGGGCTGCTCATCGGTTGGTTCCGGCTGGTGGACCAGTTCCTCAACTCAGTGCTGGAGGTCTTCCGTAACACCGCTCCGCTGGCCTTGCTCCCGGTATTTGTACTGATCTTCGGACTGGGGGAGACCTCGAAGATCGCTATCATTGTCTATGCCTGCGTCTGGCCGCTGCTGCTGAACACGATCAGCGGTGTCCGGGGCGTGGACCCCCTGCTCGTCAAATCCGCGCGGTCGATGGGGCTGTCGTCGCTGCGGCTGTTCCAGAAAGTCATTCTTCCCGCCGCCGTGCCCACGATCTTCACGGGTATCCGGCTGGCGGGAGCCTATGCCATCCTGGTGCTCGTCGCGGCCGAACTGGTCGGTGCCAAGGCTGGGCTCGGCTACCTGATCAACTATGCCCAGTCGAACTTCGCGATCCCTGAGATGTACGCAGGAATCATCACGATCTCGGCTATCGGCCTCATCATCAACCAGGGACTGCTCGCCCTGGAACGGCGCTTCACCAGGTGGCGGGTGGCCCCGAATGCCTAG
>NZ_CAAAFT010000064.1:0-1680 GCF_900634765.1 Candidatus Protofrankia californiensis
CTGCTCCTAACTCTTCCCGGCTTAGCTCTTCCTGGCTTAGCTCTTCCTGGCCCCGAGCCGGCCGACGGGTGCGCGAGCAAGGCTTTATTCTGTCTGCCCGCAGGGGCTGGGAAACGCTGGAACACCCGTTCACCCGCCCATAGTGAAGCCGCCCGTGGAAAGAGGGACGTCATGCCTGCCGCCGGCAACCGGAAGTTTCACCTCAACGCGTTCCTGATGAACGCCGGACACCATGACGCCGCCTGGCGTCACCCCCGGACCCAGCCCGAACGCGCCACCGACCTGAAGTACTTCCAGGAGCTCGCGCACACGGCCGAGCGAGGCAAGCTCGACTCCCTGTTTCTGGCCGACGGACTCGCGCTGTGGGGCAAGGTCCGGCACAACGTGCTGGGCGGTTTCGAGCCGATCACCCTGCTCTCCGCGCTGGCCGCGGTCACCGAGCACATCGGCCTGATCGCCACCGTCTCGACGACCTTCAACGAGCCCTTCCACGTCGCCCGCAAGTTCGCCTCCCTCGACCACATCAGCGGCGGGCGGGCCGGCTGGAACATCGTCACCTCCAGCAGCCTCGACGAGGCCCGAAACTTCGGCCTGGACGAACACCTTGAGCACAGCCTGCGGTACTCCCGGGCGCGGGAGTTCGTCGACGTCGCCACCAAGCTGTGGGACAGCTGGGAGGATGAGGCCCCGGTCATCGACCGGGCGAGCGGGATCTACGCCGACACCGGCAGGATTCACCAGCTCGGACATGTCGGCGAGTTCTTCCGCGTTCAGGGACCGCTCAACGTCCAGCGTTCCCCGCAGGGATATCCGCTGCTGGTGCAGGCAGGCTCCTCCGAGGACGGCAAGGAGTTCGCGGCGCAGTATGCCGAAGCGGTCTTCACCGCCCAGCAGACCCTCGCCGACGGCCAGACCTTCTACAAGGACCTGAAGTCACGCCTGGCTCGTTACGGGCGCGCGCCCGAGGATGTGAAGATCCTCCCTGGCATCTGTCCGATCATCGGTGACACCGAGGTCCGGGCCCGGGAGCTGGAGGAGGAGCTCACGGCGCTACAGATCCCCGAGTACGGCCTGGCGCAGCTGTCCAACATGGTCGGCGTCGACCTCTCGGGCCTCCCGCTGGACGGGCCGCTGCCCGACCTTCCCGACGAGCGGGACATCAACGGCAACAAGAGCCGGTTCACCCTGGTTGCCGAGCTTGCTCGGCGCGACGGGCTGAACCTCCGGCAGCTGATCGCCCGGTTGGGTGGCGGTCGCGGCCACCGCGTCTTCGCCGGCACGCCCGAACAGATCGCCGACCAGCTCGAGGAGTGGTTCACCCAGGACGCGGCCGACGGCTTCAACATCATGCCGCCGTTCCTGCCCGGCGGGCTGGCGGACTTCGTCGATCTGGTGGTGCCGATCCTGCAGCGCCGCGGCCTGTTCCGCACCGAGTACACCGGACGCACCCTGCGTGACCACTACGGCCTGCCCCGACCCGCAAACCGGCTGGCTGCCCGAGTCTGATCGCCGATCGGCACCGGGGCCGGTACGGCGCCGGCGGGCGGTTCACCGGCGCCCACCGGCGCCCACCGGCGCGTGCCTGGTTCCGGGCTGGTCAGATGTTCGGTTCGTCCTTGACGAGATGGTTCCAGGTGACGGGTCCGACGATCCCGTCGGCGGTGATCCCGGCGTTGCGCG
>NZ_CAAAFT010000064.1:2123-14082 GCF_900634765.1 Candidatus Protofrankia californiensis
TCCCGGCGTTGCGCTGGAAGTCCCGCACCCAGGCGTCTGTCCGCCGACCGAAGACACCGTCCACGGGGAGGAAGTTCGCGGGGTCGCCGATCCGGGCGTTCGCCTGGTCCTGGACGGCGCGTACTGCGTCGCCCTTTTCGCTCCTGTCACCCTCACGGATGACGATGACGAGCGCCGGCCAGGTCTGGTCGCCGACGGCACCGTCGACCCCAAGCCCGGCGGACGACTGGAAGGCGCGCACCGCGGCCTCGGTCGACGCCCCGAAGACGCCGTCGATGGCCACGGAGTATCCGTGCGCGCGCAACAGGTACTGCACGGTCTGTACTGGTTCGCGACTGCTGCCGCTCTTTTGCAGGGGCCAGGTCAAAGACGACATGGTCAGCCTCCTCAGCGGTTGGTTCCTGGGGCGACCGGTGATGGCCACCTCGAAACACTATGAGTGATGATCCTGCGTCTGTCAGTCATGGATCTGGCCGGGGGTGGCGGCTCGTGTCACGTCGTGATCTCTTCTTTGATCGTGTCCGGATCGTTCCACGGTCGTTGCTGCGGTAGCCGACGGTGACGCAGCGACCCCGTCCGCAGTGACAGGTAGGCGAGGGCCGAGATCGGGATGGGAAGCCAGAAGTTCGCCAGGCGCCAGGTCACGACCCCCAGCAGCGCTACGGCCCGGGTCGCGCTGAAACCGACGAGCGTGGGGACGAGCGCCCCTTCGATGATCCCAATCCCGCCGGGCGTGATCGGGATGGCGGCCAGCACGTTGGCGAGCCCGTAGGCGACCAGCAGGCCGTCCAGGGGCGTCGCGTGGCCGTAGGCGTACAGGAACACCCACAGGGACGCGGCGTCGAGCAGCCAGTTCGCAGCCGCCCACAGCGTCGCCCTGATGAGCAGGGGCTTGTCCGCGCCCAGAACCCGGAGACGATCGGCAAAGGTACGGACGAGCTGTTCGGCACCGTCCGGCGACAGCCCCGGGACGCGGTGGGCGATGGAACGGACGATGCGGACGGTGCGTTCACTGCCGCGGGTGAGCAGTACCACTCCGATGAAGACGGCTGCGATCAGCAACGTCCCCACCGCCGCGGCTGTGCCGTAGATCGGATTGCCGCCTCGGCTCGGAATAGAGATCAACAGGCCGATCCACAGGATCACGTTCAGGACGACCGCCGAGCCGGCACCCTGGATCGCCGCGGCGGACACCGCCTCGGAGGCGTTGATCCCGGCGCTGCGCTGCAGGCGGTAGCGCAACGCGCTCGCGGTGGCGGCACCACCTGGGAGCATGTGGCTGACACCGAGGGTCGTCAGGTCGATCCGTATCAGCGTCCACAGCGACGGCCGGCCCTCGCGGGCGAGCACGCTGCGGGTCAGCATCGCGTAGGCGAGCAGGGATGCCGCCTCCAACAACAGGCCGACCACCAGATAGCGTGGTTCCACGCCGGAGAACGTCTCCAGGGCCTTGCGCGCGCCGGCGAGTTGCGGTAGCACCGCGTACTCGATGATCAGCAGCAGCACCACGATCGCGGCACCCCGGCGCAGCCACGGCGGCACCCGCACCGCTGTCATCGGCCCATGCTCGCGGATCCCCCCGCTGTCGTGTCGGCATGACCACCGGTGGACCCCCGTGGGCAACGCCGCGGGCGGGTACAGCGCTCCGCGGGCCGGCGGCGGGAAATCGTTGTCGTAAAACCATGCATCGCATCTCATGGTGACCTATCGATGGGATCATCTACCCCGTCACCACACAGGAACACGGGAGCGTGGCCGACGGTGCATCGACGTGTCACCGAACGTGATAATGAAAGGTTCGGCATGAATCCACCGGAACCAGTCCGGGTCGTGACGGTTCGTGTCGGTATTAATCACGAGTGAGTGAGCAGGTGCGATGCTTCCTGATGAGGCGAACCTGGGGTGGCGAATGCACGGATCAAGTGTTCCGGAGGTGCCGAATCTATAATTCGTGGCCATGAAGTATCGATGTGATGGTCGACGGGTGGCCTCATCGTGACTTCGACCTGGCGTGACTCGCGGTGTGAGGAGGTGTCGAGAGCCTTGCGACCGTCTACGCAGGTGTCCGCGCCGCCGACGTCGAAACCGAGACGCTGGATTTCAAGGAAGATCAGTCCCGACGTTCGGGGAACGGTCCGCTGACGGCCGGCGGCACCCGGCACTCAGTGAGCTGCGAGACGACGAGGTGCTCGCTGTCGACTCGGTGAAGGCGGTCGGCCAGGGCGTCTTCTACGTCGCGGGTCCCCAGTTCCCCGCCGCGCCCGCGCCACCGGGATGACCGCCGCCGGCAGCCGGGATTACTGCCGGCAGCCGCGGTTACTGTTGGTAGCTATGATCATCGCCGATGGTCAAGACCGCCACCAGCGGTCAGGACCGGACGGAGAGCGGGATCGGACGAAGAGATTGCAGGCAGCGGGCACACTGGTGAGGTGGACGTCACGTGGTGGGGGCACAGCACGGTTGTGATCTCCGATGCGGGTACGCGGTTGGTGACCGATCCCGTGTTCGGGATGCGGATCGCCCACCTGCGTAGGCGCGCCGGTGCACGCCCGGCGAGCGGGGCCACGCAGGTCGACGCCGCGGTTGTCTCGCACCTGCACGCCGACCATCTCGACATCCCGTCGCTGAAGCTGCTCCCGCCGACGGCGCCGATCATCCTGCCGCGCGGCGGCGCCGCCCTGTTGGCCCGCCGGCACCCGGCGCTCGCCGAACGCTGCGTGGAGATGGTGCCCGGGGACCGTGTCCGAGTGACCTCCCGTGACGGCGACCACGGTGGCGGCGTGGACGCCGCCGCGGGCCTGGACGTGCTGGCGGTGCCCGCCGAGCATGACGGTTCGCGTGGGCCGTGGTCGCGTCACCGCGGCCCGGCGCTGGGATTCGTGGTGACCGGCACACGGACGGTGTGGTTCGCCGGGGACACGGCCTTGCATGACGCCATGGCCGATCTCGTCCCGCTCGGCCTCGACCTTGCCCTTGTCCCGGTCGGCGGCTGGGGACCCAACCTCGGTCCCGGGCACCTCGACCCGGCCGGCGCGGTCGAGGCGGTACGGCGGACGCTCCGCCCGCGGCCGGTCCCCTCACCGTTGGTCTCCGCTCGGCCGGCGCCGGCCCAGGCAGGGCCGCCGGCGGGGTCGGCGCCGGTTGCCGGGCCGCCGGCGGTGGCCGTACCCATCCACTACGGCACCTTCTGGCCGATCGGTTTCGACCGCGTGCGTCCCGATCGCTTTCACGAACCCGGACGCGAGTTCGCCCGCCTGGCCGGCGCCGCCGACCTGTCCGCGCAGGTGCGCGTGCTCGCCCACGGCGAGTCCATGGCCGTTCCCGTGGTAAGCCCTTTCGCCGTCGGACCGGCGTCACTGGGTCGGGCGTCCCGGCCGGCAACCGAGACCGTGCCGCCCCGGGATGTGCCGCCGGCCTGAGGTGAACCGCCGGCCTGAGGTGAACCGCCGGCCTGAAGTGCGCCAGCCGGTCAGCCCGACCGGAGACGGACCCGCAGGTTGCGCAGGCCGCGGATGGTGAGGGTGTCGTGGTAGCTGGGTGAGCTGTCGAGGATGTCGATCGCGGTCACGCGCCGGACCAGCATGGCCAGGATGATCTCGAGTTCCATCCGGGCGAGCTGGGCGCCGAGGCAGAAGTGCACGCCCAGGCCGAAGGCCAGGTGACGTGGGCCCAGGCCACCTCCGGCGAAGCGGGTGAGGTCGAGACGGTCGGGGACGGGGAAGATCCGCGGGTCGCGGTTGGCGCCGGCGATCAGCACCACCACCCCCTCGCCCCGGGCGAAGGTCCGTCCGGCCAGCTGCCGTTCCTGGAGCGCGACGCGGTTGGTGAACTGCACCGGCGGGTCGAACCGGAGCAGCTCGTCGACCGCGGCCGGGACGAGGTCCGGCTGCGTGCGCAGGAGCGCGAGCTGCTCGGGATGGCGACCCAGCGCCAGCACACAGTTCCCGGTCATGTGCACCGTGGTCTCGTAGCCGCCGAAGAGGAGCAGGACGCAGATGTCGAGCAGCTCGGTCCCGGTCAGGCGGTCGCCGTCCTGTTCCAGGGCGGCCAACCGGCTGATCAGGTCGTCGCCGGGACGGGTAAGCCGCTGCGCCACGACGTCCCGGAAATACTCGTTGAACGCGTCGGCGGCGTCGTCACGTTGACGCAGCTCCTCCGGCGACAGCAGGACGTCGGGATCAAGGCCCCGCGCGAGCGCGCGCGCCCAGCCGTCGAACCGTGCATAGTCCGCCGCGGGTACGCCCAGGAGGTCGCAGATGATCGTCAGTGGTATTCGGGAGGCGAGGGCGTCGACGATTTCGATCTCACCGGCGTCCACCACCGTGTCGAACAGCTCGGCCGCGATCTGTTCGATTCTGGGCCGCAGCCGCCCGATTTCGCGCGGGGTGAAAGCCCGACCGACCAGGCCGCGTAGCCGGGTGTGGTCGGGAGGGTCCATCCGGATGAAGGAACCGGGAATGTCGTCCGCGGCCACCCCCGGCCGGAAGGGGCTGATTCCGTCGGAATACCCGTGACCCCAGGCGGGGTCCTGCAGCACGGTCGTGCAGTCGTGGTAGCCGGTGACCAGGTACGCGCCGAGCGGACTGGGCACCAGCGCCCCGACCTCGCGAGCGGCGTGGTAGCAGGGATAGGGGTTGGCACGGCGGGCCGGGCTGAACATGTCGAATACCAGACCGGCGACCGTCGTACCGTCCATCTGTTCTGCCTCTCCCGATGCTCGACCGTACGGCAGGCGACACCGGCCGCTGCTTCTGTCGCATGTGAACATCGGTTTCTTGCCGACCGGTGAACGTCGCGGGAACCGTCAGGTGACGCCTTTTGAAGAAGTGTGTACCGGACGATCCTCGATCGACTCCACCGATCGCTCGATTGCATTTTCCGCATTTTCCGCGGCTTCTGTGATTTCTGTGATTGCCGGGTTCTCGGAACCTCGACGTGCCGGCGGGGTCTCGAGACCGGCGTCGGGACCGGCGGGAGGACGGGTCGTGGGCAGCGGGTCGCGGCGCAGCCCCAGCCGTTCCAGCCAGCGGACGAGCTGGTGATGGACGGCGTCCGGACCCTCGATCGAGTTGGCCGCGGCGGGCCAGCTCGCCGGGTACAGCAGCACGGCCCGGGTCTGGTCCCCGCCGATCCCGCCGTGGCAGCCGACGAGCTCCTCGAACGCGGCGACCTCGCGGGTGCCGGGGTCGATCCGGCTCATGACGACGATGTCACCGACGTTGTGCATCCGCTGGTGGCGCAGCAGGTCCGCGGCAGCCCGCGAGCCGTAGCCGAGCAGCGGGTTGGTGCCCTCGACCACCCCGGTTTCCAGGAACATCCGGCCCCGGGCGCCGAAGGCGACCGGTCCGTGCCCCGGGCAGTGCACCACGACGAATCCGATACCCGGGTGGTCGATCAGCCCGCGCACGAGCGCCGGGTGCAGGAACTCCATCTGTTCGAGGTCGGCGCGGCCGGCTACCTGCGGCAGGTAGACCATGGCCAGGTTCCCGGACGCGACCACGACGAGATCCGGTTGTTGCGGGTTGAGGGTGACCTCAAGGCGGGACGGGCCGAAGGTGACCTGCCCGTCGTCGGTGCGGCGTCGCAGCATGAGCCGGCCCGCCCCGGTACCGTCCCTGCCGCCGGTGACCTCGGTGAGCAGGGTGTTCACCGGGCCCCAGTCCTCGGCGGTCCCGGTCGCGGCGGCCGCGGCCGCTCCCGGTGTCAGTAGGTCGCGGACGGTGTCTTCGAAGGACTGTCCGTAGCGCTGGCGGAATGTCGCTCCCTGGCTCTGCCCGTGGTCGGACAGGACGACGATCTCGTACGCGCGTTCGACACCGGCGGCGACCCGCTCGAGCATCGCCAGCACCCGGTCGACGCCCTCCAGCGTCTGCAACGACTCCCGCCGGTTGGGCCCGGCGTGGTGGGCCACCTCGTCGTAGTCCACGAAGTCGCAGAACACCACGGGTACACCGCGGGCCATCTGTGCGGCGATGAACGTGACGTTGAGGTCGCGCAGCAGGACGTTGGTCAGCCCGCGCAGCGCGACGTACGAGCCACCGCGGCGGACGCGGGGAAAGATGTTGTCGCGGCGCTGCTTGCGGGCCTGGTGCACCTCTTTGATCATCTCGCCGATGGTGAGCACCAGCGAGCGGGCGAGTCCCTGCGGGCTGGCCGCGAACGAGGCGTAGCCGTGGGCCCGGCGTCCGGGCAGGCCGGCCTGACTGACGGTGAGCAGGCTGTGCGGTGCGTCGCCGGAGAAGACGTTGCTGATGCTGACCCCGCCGTCGGCGAGCAGGCCACGGCCGTTGCTGAACCCCCGCTCGATCTCGGCGGCGTCCCGCGGGCGGTTGGTGACCACGAGACGGCCCGCGGCCTTGTCATACCAGCGGAAGGCGGGGACATGGCTGGACGCGCCATGCAGGATGCCGGCCTGGCTGGTCGGGGTCGTCGACGGCATGCCGGTGTGCCACTCGACGAAGCGGTGCGAGCCGGAGCGGACCCAGCGGCTCAACGTGGGCAGGTTCCCGGCCGTGACCGCCCACCGCAGCAATGGCGCGGACAGCCCGTCGATCTGCACGATGACGACGCCTGGGCCGTCGAACGGGCTGCCGTCGCCGCCACCGTAGCGGGCGACCTGCCGCATGACCTCGCCGATGAACGTTTCGTCGCTGCCGGCGTCGGCCAGCCAGCCGACGACCGCTGAGATCACCGCGGTGCCCCAGGCGACCCCGACGGCCGCGCCGAAGCTACTGGAGATCACGTCCGGTTCGATGCGCAGAGCCACGTAGATCACCAGGGTCTGCGCGAACAGGCCGATCAACAGCACGGCGATTCCGCCGAGGGCGACTGCCAGGGCAACGAGCACGGGCCGTAGCACCGCTCCCACCAAGGCGAGAATGACCACCAGGCGCATCAGCGCGTCGAAGCCGTTGACCTCGACACCGGGCAGGAACTCCAGCGAGAGGCCGAGCGCAAGCCCGCTTGCCACGACTGATCGGGCGACGCGCAGGAGCCGCCGCGGCGTCGGCTTCATGTCGCGCAGCACGATGCCGGCGAGACGCAACCGTCCCCGCAGCAGCCTCCCGATCACAGCGAGTCGTCGCCTGCGACCGTAGCCGGGCCGGGCATGGCGCGCCTGCATGCCGGTGTCGGTGCCGCCGGCACCGGTGCGAACCACAACCATGACCAGCGCAGACTAACCGGCGAGTGGGCGATTACTTGATCGTTGCATGGCCGTCCACCGGATGTGCACCGGGTGGTTGTGACGGCGACCGGTATCGGGCGGACGGGCATGCCCGCGGGCCACCGTCCCGCGCGGGACGCGCCTGTGCTCGACAAGGTGATGCCGAGGTGCATTTCGGGTAAATGTTCCCCGGCGGAGTGATCCGGCTGTTGCACAGCTCACTCGATCACCACCTTCCGCCCATCGCAGACACTTCGATCACGCACCATGAGAACAAGCGCCGGTTGCGAGCCGGTGCACAGCGAGGTGGTCAGGTCCGGAAAACGGGACGGCGAGGCAGGCGGGAGGCGCGGTGAGCCACACGCGCGTCCAGGCGGGTAGGCATGGGCCGGTTCCGGCTTCCCGCCCCGGAGAGGACGGCTTCGAGGGGGACGCCTGCGAGGGGGACGCCTTCCCCGGGGCCGGCTGTCAGCAGGACGGCCCGGGCCGGGTGACCGGCCGCTCCGGCCTCCGTCGGGCCGCCGGTTCCCGTCGCCGCCGTCACCGGTGGGACCGCCTGCTGCGGGTGGTGGTCGTGATGGTCGCGGCGTTGTGCTGGCCGGCCACTGTCGCCCTGCTCACCGTCCACGCGACCGTGCAGCAGCCGGGCTACTACGAGCGGGTGCTCGCCGACGCCGACGTGTACGAGCGCTTCTACAGCCAGGTTCTGACCGACCCGCAGATCGTCGAAATCTCCGATCAGCTCTTCGCCGGTCTCCCCGTTGACCAGTCGTTGCTGACCGCGAACCTGCGGGTGGTCGTCCCCCCGTCGTCGCTGCAGGGGGTGGCCGCAAGCCTGGCGGACCGTACCGCGGGCTACCTGCGCGGCAACGGGGACACGCTCTATCTGCGCATCGACCTGCGCCCGGTGCTGGCCAACATCTCCCAGCTCGCCAGCACGTACCTGGCCGACGAGGTGTCGGGCGCCAGCACGTACCCGGTGGACGATGTGAGCCGGTTCACCATCGGTCTGCTCGACGCGCTCGACCAGCTCTCCCAGGGACGCCCGCCGGCGTCCGTGCCGTCGATCACCTCGATCCGGCTCTCTCCCCGGCAGGCCGACCAGGTGGCCGACGTCATCCTCGACCGGGCGGGCCGGCTGGACGCGGGTGAACGCCAGGCCGTGCACGAGCAGCTCGTCACGCTCATGCAGGCCGGTGATCTCACCTCGGCGCTGGCGGTCGCCGGTCCGCTGGTCTTCGACGGCGACGAGGCCGCAATCGCCGACCTGCGGCGGCGGGTCGGCGGTGGTACCACCATCGACCTGGGGCCGGCGCTCGCCGGGCTGCCCGAATCCCCCGGTACCGCCGCGGTGCGTGCCGTCCACGACCTCGGTTCGTCGGGTGTGCTGCTTGCCGCCGGCGTGCTGTCCGGTCTGACGCTGGTGGCGTTCACGACCGGATCCGTTGTCATCACCAGGCACGGTGGCTCGGGGTTGCGCCTGGTCGTGGCGGGGCTTGCCACGGCCGGAGCGTCCGCGCTGGCTGCCGGGGGTGTGCTCACAGCACTGGTCGGTGACCCGTTCGCGGCGCTCACCGGCCCGTCTTCGTCGCTGCCGGTAAGCGTACGAGCGATGATCGGTGATATATCCTCGGCGATGGTCGGCCAGGTCCGCAGCCACTGGCTCGGGTTCGCGGCGATGCCGCTGGTGGCCGCCGCCGGCGCCACGGTGGTCGCGTCCGTGGTGCGGACGCCGGTCCGGGTGAACGCGCGCCGGCAGCGCTGGTGGACGCTGGCGGTCACCTCGGCGACGATCATCGTCTTGTTGTGGATCGTCATGCCCCTGCCGGTCACCCCGGCCGCCAGGTACTGCAACGGCTCGGACCTGCTCTGCGACCGCCGCTACACCGACGTCGTGTACCCCGCGACACACAACTCGATGGCCTCCAGCGACGCGCGTTTCCTGGGCGCGGCGCAGGATCCGGACCTGATCGGCCAGTTGAACGCAGGCATCCGCGCGTTGCTCGTCGACGTCCATCACTGGACGCCGCCGCAGGACGTGGAGGCGTTCCTGCGCGGTCTGCCGCCGGACCAGCGCGCCACCCTCGAGCCGTTCACCCGCGGTGCCCGCTCCAGCCGTCCGGGGCTGTGGCTCTGCCACAACATCTGCCAGCTCGGCGCGCTCGACCTGGAGACCGAGCTGGCCCGGCTGCGAGCCTGGCTCGACGCGAACCCGACCGAGGTGGTGACCCTGATCGTCCAGGACGCGGCGCCCGCGTCCGAGGTGATGACGGCCTTCGGCCGGGCCGGGCTCGGGCGTTACGTGTTCACCCCACCAAAGGACACCGGCGGTGACTGGCCGTCACTCGGCTCGATGGTCGAGAAGAACCGCAGACTGGTGGTGTTCGCGGAGAACGCCGACGTCCCGGGCACCTTCTACCGGAGGTTCTTCCGGTACGCGGCCGACACGGCCCTGGACGTGTCCTCGCCCGACGGCTTCGACTGCCGGCTCGGCCGTGGTCCGGGCCAGCCCGCGCCGGTACTGATCAACCACTGGATCACCCGGACGGCGAGCAGCCGCGCGGACGCGGCCGTGGTGAACCGCCGGGCGTCCGTGCTCGACCAGGTCAGAGCGTGCCAGCGCAGGCAGGGGCGGACGCCGACGTTCGTGGCGGTGGACTTCGCCACCATCGGCGACCTCGTCCCGACCGTCGCGGAGCTCAACCGTCGCCTGACCCGGTAGCCGCGCCGGCCTGCCGACCGTGCCTGGATGTCAGAGCATGCTCTCCGAGAGCGCACGGCGGCCGTCGTTGCGGTGGCACGGCTCCACGCCCGGGCCCGGGGGTTGGCGGTTGGCGACCGCCGACCCTAGGATTCAGTTCAGATGGACAACTAAACATCGATGCCGCTCACGCCCGCGCGGGAGAGTCCACGGCACCTCAGCCCGTGGCGCCGAAGGAGCAAGACCTCCCCATACACTCTCAGGCTGGAGAAACCGCCGGGTCAGGCAGCTCTGGAAAGCGGACGCTCGCGGCGTCCCGCCGACGGTGAAAGCCCACGCGTACTGGTCCGCGGGCCGGTGCAACGGGTCAAGCTCTCAGGCACATGTACAGAGGGGGAGGTCAGCCGCGGCCGGCGCGCACGCCGAGTCGCCCGATCTCTGGAGCGCATCGACCGTGCACATACCCACTTCCTCCGCTGCTGGTGCAATGTCCTCACCGGGTGATGCAGGTGGTCTTGGTGGTACCAGCCGCGGGAACGGAAGCGGTGGGAGGCCCGCCACGACCGACCGGTCGCTGACCGTGTCGTCGTCACAGCCCAGGCAGGCGCGCTCCCGGCAGACCGGGCCCGCATCGGCCCGGTCACGCGCGGGGGATGCCGGGTCGTCTCCGGCCGGGGCGGCGGTGCGCAGGACCGGGCCGGTGGCCGGCGAGACGGTGATTGCCGAGACGGTGACCTTCGTCGATCGGCATGTCGGGCCGAACGCGGGTGAGCGCCGGAAGATGCTTGACGGGCTCGGTTATACCAACCTCGACGCGCTCGTCGCAGCCGCGGTGCCGGAAGTGATCCGCGACGATGCTCTTGACCTGCCATCCGCGGTCAGCGAGCTGGAGGTGCTGGCCGAGCTCCGGCGGCTGGGCAGCCGTAACCGCCCGGTGCCTTCGATGATCGGTCTTGGCTACCACCCGGCGGTGATGCCCGGTGTGATCCAGCGCAACGTCCTGGAGAACCCGGCCTGGTACACCGCATACACCCCGTACCAGCCGGAGATCTCCCAGGGACGTCTCGAGGCGCTGCTCAACTTCCAGACCATGATTGCGGATCTGACCGGTCTGGCGACGGCCGGGGCTTCGCTGCTGGACGAGTCGACCGCCGCGGCCGAGGCCATGCAGCTTGCCCGCCGGGCCGCCAAGAAGCCCGAGACAAGGTTCGTCGTGGACGTCAGGACGCTGCCGCAGACGATCGCGGTGGTCCGTACCCGCGCCGGGGCACTGGGGGTCGACGTGGTGGTCGTGGACCTGTCGACCGGCCTTCCGGAGCATCTGGCCGAATCGGCGTTCGGTGTCCTGCTGGCATACCCGGGCGCCGACGGCGCGCTATGGGACCCGCGCAACGTGATTGAACAGGCGCACGGTCACGGGATTGTCGTGACGGCGGCGGTCGATCCGCTGGCGCTCACGCTGCTGACCTCGCCGGGTGAGCTCGGGGCGGACATCGCGGTCGGCAGCACACAGCGGTTCGGGCTGGGCCTGAGTTTCGGCGGTCCGCATGCGGGTTTCATCGCGGTGCGGGCCGGCCTGGAGCGGTCGCTGCCGGGCCGGCTGGTCGGCGTGTCGGTGGACGCCGACGGCGAGCGCGCCTACCGGCTGGCCTTGCAGACCCGTGAGCAGCACATCCGCAGGGAGAAGGCCACCAGCAACATCTGCACGGCGCAGGTGCTGCCGGCCGTGCTGGCCTCGATGTATGCCGTTTACCACGGTCCGCAGGGTCTGGCGGGGATCGCCGAGCGGGTGCACGACCATGCGGTACGCCTCGCCGAAGGGCTTCGCGCCGGCGGTGTGCGGGTCGTCCACGACCGCTTCTTCGACACGGTGCTTGCGCATGTGCCGTCCCGGGCGGCCCGGGTGGTCGCCGCGGCGCTCACGGGCGGGCTGAACCTTCGCCTGGTCGACGCCGACCACGTCGGCGTCTCCTGCAACGAGACGACACTGGACGCCGACCTGCACGCGGTGTGGGCGGCCTTCGGGGTCCCGCCGCTGCCGCTGCCGGTGGTTGCGCTGCCGGCAGGTCCGGCGAGGAACGGGACGCGGAACG
>NZ_CAAAFT010000064.1:14107-20837 GCF_900634765.1 Candidatus Protofrankia californiensis
ACGGCGGCCACCCAAGCCACTGGTACCGGCGTCGGTACCGGCAGCGGCAGGGCGATCCCCGCGGAGCTGGCCCGGACGAGTCGCTATCTGGATCACCCGGTGTTCCACCTGCACCGGTCCGAGACGGCGATGCTGCGTTACCTGCGCCGCCTCGCGGACAAGGACCTGGCCCTCGATCGCGGCATGATTCCGCTGGGCTCCTGCACGATGAAGCTGAACGCCACGACCGAGATGGCCGCGGTGACCTGGCCGGACTTTGCCGACATCCACCCGTTCGCACCGCTGGATCAGGCCGCCGGCTACCTGGAGCTGATCCGCGATCTCGAAAGATGGCTGGCCGCGATCACCGGGTACGCGGCCGTGTCGCTGCAGCCGAACGCGGGCAGTCAGGGGGAGCTCGCCGGGCTCCTGGCCATCCGCGCCTACCACCGTGACCATGCCTCGGAGGGCAGGCCGGCCCGGGACGTCTGCCTGATCCCGTCGTCGGCGCACGGGACGAACGCGGCGAGCGCGGTCATGGCCGGTATGCGGGTCGTGGTGGTCGCCTGCGACAGCGACGGCAACGTGGATCTGGAGGATCTGGCCGCGAAGGCGTCCGCGTACTCCGACCGGCTTGCCGCGCTCATGGTGACCTACCCGTCGACGCACGGTGTCTACGAGGAGGGCATCGGGCGGGCGTGCGATCTGGTGCACTCCTGCGGCGGCCTGGTCTACGTGGACGGCGCGAACCTGAACGCCCTGGTGGGGCTGGCCAAACCGGGGGCATTCGGGGCGGATGTGAGTCACCTGAACCTGCACAAGACGTTCTGCATCCCGCATGGCGGTGGCGGGCCGGGTGTCGGCCCGGTCGCGGTGGTCGAACGGCTCGCGCCCTACCTGCCCAACCATCCGCTACAGCCCGAGGCGGGGCCGTCCACCGGCGTCGGACCGATATCCGGGGCGCCGTGGGGGTCGGCGGGCATCCTGATGATCCCCTGGGCATACATCCGGCTGATGGGTGCGCGGGGACTGCGCCGGGCCACCTCGGTGGCGGTCCTCAACGCCAACTACATCGCCTGGCGGCTGTCGTCCTACTACCCGGTTCTCTACACCGGACGTGATGGCCTGGTCGCGCACGAGTGCATCCTCGATCTGCGCCCGTTGACGAAGCTGACCGGGGTGACCGTGGACGACGTGGCCAAGCGGCTCATCGACTACGGTTTCCATGCACCGACGATGTCGTTCCCCGTACCCGGGACGTTGATGGTCGAGCCGACCGAGAGCGAGGACCTCACCGAGATCGACCGGTTCTGCCGGGCGATGATCTCGATCCGGCGGGAGGCCGACCTGGTCGGCGCGGGCACCTGGCCGGTGCACGACAACCCCCTGCGTAACGCCCCGCACACGGCGTCCATGCTGGTGGCGGACGAGTGGGCGCACCCGTACGCCCGCACGGTGGCGGCCTATCCGGTCGCCTCCCTGCGGGAGTCGAAGTACTGGTCACCGGTACGCCGGATCGACGGCGCCTACGGTGACCGCAACCCGGTCTGCACCTGCCCACCCGTGGAGATGTACGCGGACCACGATGTCGTCCCTGCCGTCGACGCAACGGCCGACCCCGACATCCTGGCGGTATCGGCTGACGCGCGCGGCTAACTGACGTGCCCGGTTAACGAGGGATCAGCACGAGGCGTCAGGAGGTCAGGACCGTCGTGAACATGGCGACCATGCCGACGCTCATGATCAGACGGCGCCCGTGGATGCGGACGGATGCGCCACGCGCGCTGACCATGATCGGGCCGGCCATCCGGGTGGCCGGCCCACCGGCGGGGAACGACCCTGCCACCAGGCGCAGTACCAGGGTGGCCGTCGTGAGGACGGTCACCGCCGCGAAAAGCAGGAAGAAGCCGATGGTGAGGTCGTCCGCCGACCACCATTGCAGCGCGTTCATGTACGCCATCGCCAGGCCCTCGATCGCGAGCAACGCGCAGCAGCAGGTTCCGGCCGAACCGGCGTCGTGGTGTTCGGGCGTGGCTGGGTGCCGTGGGCGCCCCGGATCACCTCCCCAGATCGCGTTAGCGGTCAGGAACACCGACGAAAGGGCCAGATAACCCCAGGCCAACGTGGACCCGGCAATGACCCGGGCGGTGTGGGCCTGCCAGTCCGGCGGGCTGAACATGTACGCCATGCCGGCTGCCACGAGAAGGTGGCCGGTCTCGGTCAGTACGGCAATCCGGCTTCCGTCGGTTCGTGCTGTCCGCGCCGACATCCAGGCGTGGAATCCCACGAGGGCGGTGAACACCAGCGACGCGACGAGTCGAAGAGAGCCGGCGGCCGTGTTGACTGATCCCGCGACCCCCGGTAAATGGTGCATGCGGCACCGCCTGGTCATGCCGAGGTTCACGTTCGCGCGGGAAAACCCCCGCGCGGGGGCTGTTGGACGCGTCCTGGTCAGATACCGGTATCTGGTACCGGGTGCTAGATACCGGGTGTCACAGTCAGGGCAGAATCGAGGATACGTTCCAACTCTCCGGATTGCGCCTGATCAATTATCGCATGCAGTTGATCGACGCTCATCTGCACCTGCTGGCCGAAGTCGTCCACGAGTACGATCCGGCGTTCGGCCGGGGCGTCGTGGTCGACGAACAGCTGCGGACATCCACAACTGCACTTTCCGCAGAAGGTCACCAGGTGTTGCCGGGCCGTCCCGCCGGCATCCGGCACTGTGCCTGCTGGAGTTCCGTCACTCACTGTCCTCACCCACCTGCATGGTCAATCCGTCAGCATGGTCAACCTGTCCAACAGTTCACTCACAGCGTAAGGATCCTCACGGCGTCCCGTGCGTGTTTCGCTGAAATCACGGCGGCGATTCGTGCTGGTCGACCGCAACCTTGCTGTCGACCGAGGACGCGGTGTATCGCTCACCCTGACAGGATCTCCGATCAATCGAGGATCTGGTTGCGGCCACGCCCGAGCGCGTCGTGGGAGGTCAGGTTCGTGAAGCCGGCTGCCTCTGCGCGGTGTCCTGGGCGTACTGCAGACCGTTGCCGGACCCAGTTCGGCAACGTGCCCGGTCGCGGCCGTACGGCTGGGTGAAGCCGTCCCGGGGGTGTCGCGCGGGTCGGCGCCGAGACGAAGCCGTCGCTTGAGGCGCAGCCGGCACCGCAGGCACCGCCGGCCAGGACGAGGAGCGCTGCGAAGAGTACCGGGAGCGACGCGCGGTGCGTCTCGGCCGTGTGTGTCCCGGTCGTGCGTGTCGGGGCGGTGCCTGCCAGAAGCGCGTGACGCGGCGTGGCAGCCTTTGCCTGAGCCCGTGACCACCACCGCTGTGTCGACACGTTGTCAGGATGACGTATGTGCTCGCTCCTGTCCGCAAGACGGAGCTCTCCGGCAGACGGACCCGGTCGACCGCACACCGGCAGAGATGCCGCGTGCGCCCTCATCCTCGTGGGAGGCAATCACCATCGTCGCCTTCCGCGACGCTGCGGTACGTTAGGTACTACTATGGACACATATAGTATCCATAGTCACGATTTTTACTGACAGGCCTTGGTAAACGTGCGTTAGGGTACTACCCTAACTCGTTGTTACGTCCACGTTGAAGGCTGCTGGCGGAATACGCGAGCCGGGATGTGCCACCTGGCCGGAATCCACGGTTCGGAGGCAAGGGGGCGCGGAAGAGGTCTTAAGCCAATGCAGGTCATGACCTGCTGTCCGTGCCGGCCGGACGGATAGCGCGACGGGGGAAGGCGGGCCCGGCGGCGGTGGGGGCGGTCTGGCTTCCTTGGGGCCTCCGGCAGCGTGCCGAACCGATGATCGCGTCGTCTCCGGCCTATTGGGTAAAGGGGGGGAGTTCTCATGGAAAGCTCACGAGAGAGGGGCGTCCGTGCGTACGCTCGACCCCACCACCCTCGACCTCGACGCCATCGAGGCCGGTAAACTCACCAAAGGCATCACGCTGAGCCTGCTCATCCCCGCACGTGGCCCGGAAGCGGCCCGGACGCTGGGTAACATTGTTGCCCTGAATCGTCAGCACTGGATGCGGGAACGTCGGGTTCTGGACGAAATCGGCGTTGTCGTCGATCCGTCGTCCGACGGTGACGAACACGACCTGGTGCGTATAGCGACGGAAGCGGGGGCAAGCTGGGTCGTCCGGGGGCGGTCGGTCATCGAACGTCACGCGAAACGTGAATCGCCCTCCTACGGCGGCAAAGCCGGTGCAATGCGCAGTCTCGCCTATCTGGCGTTCGGCGATCGGCTTGTATTTCATGACGCCGATCTGGAGTACTACGACCCGCATACCGTGGGCCTACTCGCGGCGGCTGCGACGACCGGCAACGTGCCACTCTTCGTCAACGGCAGCTCCCAGCGGGTGACTGGTGACGGTCGGCCCGGAGGGCGTACCACCGAGATGCTGCGCTCCCTGCTCTCCAAGCAGCTGGCCCATTACGTCCCCGCCGTCACGGCCATCCAGCAGCCGCTCATCGGCGAGTTCGTGATCGACGCAGATCTCTTCAGCTCGCTGGCCTTTTCGCGCGGGTACGGGGTGGAGACCTCCCTGAAGGTGCTCGCACTGGACTTCCTGGGCGGTTTGGAATGCGTTCAGGTCGCGTTGCCGGTCAAATACCAGGTTGGGCAGGACTACCGCGACCTTGTCAAGCAGTTCCACGAGATAAGCTTTACCGTCGACGTGCTGGAGGCCTACTTCGCCCGCCGCCGGATCGACTCGCAGGTGGCGGTCTGGGAGATCGCCGAGAATTACGACCTGCTTTACCCCGGGCGTACGTATGCGCTGCACCGTCCGACCGGTTATGACGACACGGCGTTCGTTCCCCGGCTCGGCTTCTACCAGCCGCTGGCGAACTCACGGGCCTACCAGGCGCGCATTCCCGAGATCAAAGCTGCGCGCCACGCGGCGCTGAAGACGCTCGAACGCCGGATGCGGGCGTCCGCGTGAGGGTCGACCGGCCCCGGACGGCTGTCCGGGGCCGGTCGACTCCTGGCCGTCACCCCGCGTGGCTCCTGGCTGCTACTCTCGCTGATCGCGGTCCTGCTTACCCGGTCGTGAAGTCGACCGGGCCCTGGTAGCCGCACCGGAGCAGGACGTCGAGCATCTGCTGGTCGAACAGTGTGCTCGCGTCACTGATCGCGGATGGGAGATGGCCGAACAGCTCCAGGGACAGGAACCCGTGCAGCTGCGTCCAGACGATCAGGCAGGCGGCGAGCCCTGCCGGCGGGATCGCGTTGTGGGTATCGGCTCGCCATGCCTCAAGCTGGGCGCGCAATGCGGGCGTGAGTTCGCGAACGAACCGGGACAGATCGATCAGCCCGGCGTCGATCGCGTCAGCCATGCACCGGAACAGCACTGTGACCGAGCGTTCCGTGCCGTCACAACCGTCACACGG
This sequence comes from Candidatus Protofrankia californiensis, assembly GCF_900634765.1. Classification (NCBI taxonomy): domain Bacteria; kingdom Bacillati; phylum Actinomycetota; class Actinomycetes; order Frankiales; family Frankiaceae; genus Protofrankia; species Candidatus Protofrankia californiensis. Next base: position 19,492 of record NZ_CAAAFT010000064.1, read on the forward strand.
CTGATCCGCCGGCGGGGTGTAGTCGAGCCCCAGTGTCCCGAAGATGAGTATGTACTCGGTCACGTGTTCGTGTGACCACCGACGGTAGGTGCGGGTGACGTCAAGCCACCGCCTGGCATGATCGTCTGTGGACGCGAGCTTGAAGGCGTCCTCCAACGCGTCGGCCAGTGAGTCGAGCCCGTCGGCTATCAGCGCGGCGATCAGTTCGTCGCGGCTGGTGAAGTACCGGTAGAGGGCGGATGGGGTGAGCCCCATCGCCCGGGCGACCGCCCGCAACGAGACCCCGGCCGCGCCGTGCTCATCAAGCTGGCCACGGGCGATCTGTTTGATCTCGTCGATGGTGGCGAGGCGGAGGCGCTCGCGTCTGGAGGCCGGCTGGGTCACGTGGGCCATGCTGATCCGTTAGGTGAACACTGTCAACTTTTTCGATGGGGTGTCTTGACTGCGTCTAGTGTATGCGAACACTGTTCTCCAGAACGATGACAACTCTCCGGAGGTTCGGGTGTTCGCAAGCCTCGCGCGCCTGGTCACACGCCGTCCCAGACTCGTCCTACTGGTAACCCTGCTGCTTGTGGGTGCGACAGCCGTGGTCGGCGTCGGCGCGTTCGGCAAGCTGCAGACCGGGGGATTCGATGATCCCCGGTCGGACTCCACCCGTGCCGACCATGCGGTGGAGGAACGTTTCGGTGGCCAGCCAAACCTGGTCCTCCTTGTCACGGCCCGCGCCGGGGCGGTGGACGCCCCCGACGCCACGGCCGCCGGGAAGGAGGTCGCCCGCACGCTCGCGGCCGAGCCGGGTGTGGGCAGGGTGGTCTCGTACTGGGACGTCGGAGGCCCGCCCCTTCGCTCCGAGAGCGGCAAACACGCCCTTGTGCTCGCCTCCGTGGACGACGACGATGTGGCCGCGAAACTCGTCAGCCGGTACGAGCGGGCCGCCGATGCGCCCGGCCCGGTGACGGTGACTCCCGGCGGTTTCGCCACCATCGGCGAGAACATCAACGACCAGGTCACCTCCGACCTCGCCGTAGCCGAGTCGCTGGCCATACCGATCACGATGGTGCTGCTCGTGGTGGCCTTCGGCGGTGTGGTCGCCGCATTACTGCCGCTTGTCGTCGGTGTGGTCGGTATCTTCGGCGGGCTTGCGATCCTGTCCGTCCTCGGCAGCCTCACAGACGTCTCGATCTTCGCGGTCAATCTCACCACGGCCCTGGGCCTGGGCCTGGGCATCGACTACTCCCTGCTGATGGTGAGCCGGTTCCGTGAGGAGCTCGCCGCGGGGCGGGAGCGCGCCGACGCGGTCGCGGCCACCTTACGGACCGCCGGTCGGACGATCGTTTTCAGCGGCG
>NZ_CAAAFT010000064.1:20925-21499 GCF_900634765.1 Candidatus Protofrankia californiensis
GGAGCTCGCCGCGGGGCGGGAGCGCGCCGACGCGGTCGCGGCCACCTTACGGACCGCCGGTCGGACGATCGTTTTCAGCGGCGCAACCGTCGTGGCGGCGCTTGCCGTGATGCTGGTCTTCCCGCCGTTCTTCCTGAAGTCGATGGCCTACGCCGGTATCGCCGTGACGATCTTCGCGCTCCTCACCGCTGCCGTGGCCCTGCCGGCCGTGCTCATGCTTCTCGGTCCGCGGGTCAACGCGCTCAGGGTCAGCGGGATAATCGGGCTGATCCGCCGCCGGCGGGCCGCCGCCGCGACCGGCCCCCGGGAGACGTCCGAATCATCCGTCTGGCGCGCTGTCGCCTCCCGCGTCATGCGCCGGCCGGTGCTCGTCGGTGTGCCCGCCATCGCCCTGCTGCTGGCGCTGGGCATCCCCTTCCTGCACGTCTCCTTCGGCACCCCGGACGACCGGGTGCTGCACGACACCGCTTCCAGCCGGCGGGTCGGCGACGTCATCCGGGCGGACTTCTCCGCGGACACCGCTGCCGCCACGACCGTCGTCGTGGAGGGGCTGACCGGTGGTTCCGGCGGAGGC
>NZ_CAAAFT010000064.1:21842-23337 GCF_900634765.1 Candidatus Protofrankia californiensis
CGCGGACACCGCTGCCGCCACGACCGTCGTCGTGGAGGGGCTGACCGGTGGTTCCGGCGGAGGCAGCGGGGGTGCGGCCGCAGGCGCTGAGGGTGCGGCCGGCTCGGTCGGGCCCGCACTGGACGCATACGCGCGCGACCTGTCCTCGCTGGCGAACGTGGCCCGGGTGAACAGCGCTGCCGGCACCTATGTCGCGGGTCGCCAGACGGCGCCCGCCACAGCCGCGGACGCCCGGTTCTCCGCCGCCACCTCGACCTATCTCGAGGTGATCCCCTCGGCCGACCCGGCATCGCAGGCCGGGCAGGATCTCGCGAGGGCCGTCCGTGAGCGGCCCGTTCCAGCCGGGACGTCCGTGCTGGTCGGCGGCCCGTCCGCGGTTCTGGTCGACGGCAAGGAGACCATCTCCCAGCGTCTGCCACTGGCCATCGGGCTGATCGCACTGACCACGTTCGTGCTGCTCTTCCTGTTCACGGGCAGTGTCGTCATGCCGCTGAAAGCTCTGGTGCTCAACGTGCTGTCCCTGACCGCGGTGCTCGGTGCCGCAGTCTGGATCTTCCAGGACGGTCACCTGTCCGGGGCGCTGGGCTTCCTGCCGGGGCCGTTGGACACCTCCATGCCGGTGCTGCTGTTCTGCATCGCGTTCGGCCTGTCCATGGACTACGAGGTGTTCCTGCTTTCCCGGATCAAGGAGGAGCATGACCGTGGCGTCCCGAACACCGAGGCTGTTGCCACCGGCCTCGCCCGCACCGGGCGGATCGTGACTACCGCCGCGGCACTGCTTGCGGTGACCTTCGTGGCCTTCGGGACGTCGTCGGTCACGTTCATACAGATGTTCGGCATCGGTACGGCCCTGGCGATCGTCCTGGACGCCACGCTGATCCGCGGGGTGCTGGTGCCGGCGTTCATGCGGTTGGCCGGTAACGCCAACTGGTGGGCGCCGCGGCCGTTGCGGGCCCTGCACGCCCGGATCGGCCTGGTGGACGGATGACCCGGCCGGAAAGCTACGTATAGTGCACTTGCCGAGAATATAGGAACCGGCCGGACATGCGCTGGTAAAACAATCCGAAAAATAAATCGGTATGCTCGTCATGGTGTTTTCTGTTACCGGTCGCAATGCGGAAAAAACCATCGAGACGGCATCGCCGGCCCTTGTCACGACCTCGTTTCACGTTCTAGCCTTAATGCCGTCGGAGGCCCGCTGGACCGTAACCGGACACACGATTGGCGACGATCGTGAGCAGCTCTCCCGCGGATGCGGTTGCCCGCGCTCGTTGGTGACGACCCGCTGATACAGGGGCGCCGGGTGCGGCGGTGAGGCCGGTATCCAACTGAATCTTGCGGCAGAAGTGGTTGGACGATGCTGCCGCGCGGCTCGCGGGGGCGGCCGTGGACGGATCGGCCGCCCCCGCGAAGCGACCCGGAGACCTGGGCGGTTCACAGGCGCTCGAAGGCTCGGCGGCGTTCCCAGTCGGTGACGGTCGTCTCGTAGGAGGCG
>NZ_CAAAFT010000064.1:23362-26396 GCF_900634765.1 Candidatus Protofrankia californiensis
CGCGAGATGGTTGACGACGTCGTCGCCGAACGCCGCCCGCGCGATGTCGCTGGAACGCCACAGCTGTTGCGCCTGCCGTAACGTCGTCGGCAGGCGCGGCACCCCGGACGCCGTGAACGCGTTCCCGGCCGTTGCCACGGGCAGGGCAAGGTCGTTGTCGATCCCGTACAGGCCGGCCGCGACGATCCCGGCGACCGCCAGGTATGGGTTGGCGTCACCGCCGGGCACCCGGTGTTCGATCCGCAGCGACTGGCCGGAGCCGATGACCCGCACCGGGCAGGTGCGGTTGTCCCGTCCCCAGGCGATACCGGTCGGCGCAAACGAGCCCGGGGCGAGCCGCTTGTAGGAGTTGACGGTCGGTGCGAACAGCAGGGTGAACTCGGCCATGCAGGCGAGCTGACCGGCCACGAACGACCGCATCAGTTCCGACATGCCGGCGAGATCCGTCCTCCCGACCGGCGTCCGCTCACCTGGCGCTTGGTCGCCCGGTGCCCGCTCGCCGGCTGCCGGGCCGGAGGCGAACACCGTCGTGCCGTCCCGCCCCCGCAGCGACAGGTGAACATGGCAGGAGTTTCCCTCTCCTTGATCGTATTTCGCCATAAAGGTCACGGCCTGCCCTGCCTGCGCCGCAAGATTTTTCGCTGTTGTCTTGTAGAGGACGTGGTTGTCGCAGGTGCGCATCGCGTCGTCGTAGCGGAACACGATCTCGTACTGGCCCGGATGGACCTCCGCCCGGGCCGACTCGACCCGCACGCCCGCGCCCGCCATGGCCCGCCTGATCGTTTGGGCCAGTCCGTCCATCCCGGACGTCCCGATCAGGGAGTAGTCGACGTTGTAACGGGACGCCGGGGTCAGACCGCCGTACGAGCGCTCCGCCGCCTCCTGGTAGGACTCGGTGAACACCAGGAACTCCAGCTCGGTACCGGCAAGCGCGGCCAGTCCCCGGGCGGAAAGCCGATCGAGCTGCGCACGCAGGATGGCCCGGGGGGCGAGGCGGACCATGGTGCCGTCCGGCCACCAGGCGTCCGCGAGCACAACGGCCGACCGGGAGTTCCATGGAGCGCGGCGCAGGGTCGCGAGATCCGGTACGAGCCGGAAGTCCCCGAAGCCGCTGTCCCAGGGCGCGAAGGCGTAGCCGGAGTCGGTGTCCATCTCGACGTCCACGGCAAGCAGATAGGCACAGGTGTGCAGGCCGCGTGCGAGGACGTCCTCGGTGAAGTACTCCACCGACGCCCCGCTGCCCTGCAGGCGTCCCTGCAGGTCGGGAAGGCCCACGAGCACCTCGTCGATGCCGTCCGGAGACTGCGGGGACGCCGCGAGCCGCCGCAGTTCGTCGATGCCGATGACGCCCGGATGCCGCTGCGCTGGCAGGCTCAAGCCGGAAGGGTGGTTTCGTGCGCCTGGGCGGGTGCTCCCGCGCCCGTCGCCTGGGTGTCCGCTGTCCTGGCGCTGAGGTTCATGTCCGGGGTCTCGGCCTCCAGGGTCGCGGTGTCGGGGGTCGCGGTGTCAACTGTCACCAGGTGCAGGGGATTGGCGACCTGGCCGTACATGATGTCGAACCCGCCGTCACGGTCGGGCCGGTCGTGAAAGCCGGTTCCGGCGAGCTGCTCCCGGTTGAGGCAGACCCGGTCGAAGGTGGGAGCCAGCAGGTTGAACAGGACGAACCGGTCGGCGTATTCGGGAAAACCGCGGTGATAATTTTCGATCTCGGCACGGACCAGCGTCCAGAATTCCTTCTCGCGGACGCCGAGATGGTCCTCGACGAGAACCGAGAAAAACCGGAAGTGTCCCGTGCACAGCGCTGACAGGATCGAATGGGCGAGGTCGGAGGCGGGCCAGCGCCGCAGGTACCGCCCGACGGCCTCCGGCGGATCCGCGTGTTCGGGCCAACCGTGCCGGCCGGGCCGGTCGATACCGGCGGATTCCGCCTCGGCGAATTCCGCGCCGGTGGGTTTGATCCGGGCGGATTCGGCATCGACGGATTCGGCATCGGGGGGTTCGGCGCCGGTACGGGCGGTGTCGCTGTGGGCGACGTCGACCAGCTCTATGTCGGCTCCGAAGTCCTTGACCGCGATCCGGGTTGGGACGTCGCCGCCGTCGAAAACGACGATGACGTTCTCGCCGTGTGGGGTGAAGGCGACACCGTAGACGTACAGGTAGTGCAGCAACGGTGGCAGCAGGCAGGACAACAGCGCCCGCAGCCACTCCCGCGGCGTCCGGCCCGAGCGGGCCACCAGCTCGCTGACCAGCGCCCGGCCCTCGGAGCCGACGAGCAGCAACGAGGCGAACGTCCGGGCCCGCTCGCCGGGGGAGATCAGATCCTCGACCGGCTGCCGCCACAGCGCGCCCAGGAGTTCGTGGAGGCGGTACGGCGCGCGTGCCAGCGACTCGTACGCACCGTGGGTGACGGTGACCCCGGCGACTTCCGGCAGCGGAAGCACCCGCGTGACGTCCCGCAGGAACGCGTCGGCGTCCCGGATGCCGACCAGCCACGCGGAGGTGTCCGGGCCGGCGTGGGCGTCGTCCGCTGACATCCCCCGCCACACCAGCGTGTTGCGGATCATCAGGGCGAGCTTGACGTTGAGCCGTGACGGGCGGTCGATGTTCACCAGAGTGCGCACGGACTGCAGCGGAAGGTAGCGGTCGGGTGCCTCGCCGAGCAGTATCAGCCGGCCGGTCGCGATCTCGGCGGCGAACAGCGGCGCGATCACGTGCTCCCACTGCCAGGGATGCACCGGCAGCCAGACGTAGTCCCCGGCGGGCAGGGGTGGTTGGGTCGAAGCGGTGTTCGGCCCGCCTACCTGAGCGCCGTCACCGTTGTGGTTCATGCCGGTGCCTGTGTCACTGCCTGTGCCCGGGTAGATGTCGGCGGCGTCGGCGTCCGTGAAGGCGAGCCGGGTTGCCAGCGTCGCCGCGAACGCCACCTGGGTGAACGTGTCGAGTTCGGCTGCCAGCAGCCGCTGCGAGGTCAGGACGCCGTCGCCGGGCGTGTCCGGGTCACCCCCACCGGACGGCCCGGCAGCCGAACCACCGG
>NZ_CAAAFT010000064.1:26588-27561 GCF_900634765.1 Candidatus Protofrankia californiensis
ACGCCGTCGCCGGGCGTGTCCGGGTCACCCCCACCGGACGGCCCGGCAGCCGAACCACCGGAGGGCCCGGATGGTCCGGCGGTCGTGAAGCCGGCGGCCGTGAACGTGGCCAGATCCGGATGTACTGCTACCCACAGTAGCCTCAGCGGGTTACGTGCCTCCGGGGCGTAGCGGTCCACGTCGGCGAGGCCGAAGCCCAGCCGTCCCTTGTTCGCGACCATGCACGGATGCCCGGTGGCGAAGCCCTCGAGCTCGGTGTAACTCGCGTCCGCGAGGCTGGTGGCCGACCGGGCGCCGGCGAGCAGGCATATGTCCGCGGCGTGGGTCGCGGTCAGCTCGCGGACGACATCCGCGGTGACGTCGTCCGGCCAGCCGAGTAGGTCCGCGGCGTCCAGGACGAAGCGCACCGGATCATCCGCGGGTGCCGGGCGGTCGCCTGTCCGGCCCGGCTCACCCTCGCGACGCAGCGAGGATGCGTCCAACCACCAGGTGCCGAACGTGCCGCGCCTGGCGGTGAACGTGTAGGCGACCTCACCGCAGGTCAGCCGGTAGTTGGACGGTTCGCCGCGCCCGACGCGTGCCACCGTGGGCGCGGCCGAAGGCAGGTCCGCGGAGTTTGCGGTGTCCGCGGCGGGTTCCGGACGCAGGAGCTCCTCGTAGGAGAACTCCGCGATCAGCTTTGCCAGCAGAGCCCGTCCGGCCGCCCGCCACAGGCGCGGCTGTGGCCAGGACCCCGGATCGGTCGGGGCGTCCGGCGGTTCGGGCACCCCCTGCCTGGACGTTCCCGGTCCAGCCGTCGCGGCAACGATCGCAACGGTCGTGGACACGACTGCACGCAGCCGGCTCATGATCCACCCTCGTCCGTCCACTGCCCACCTCCGCCAGCCGGCGCGGGCACGTTACCGCGCCGCGGGCGCACAGCCGATTCGGCTGCCGAGCCAGTAGCCGAATTGGTAGCCGAATCGGCAGTGCG
>NZ_CAAAFT010000064.1:27956-30263 GCF_900634765.1 Candidatus Protofrankia californiensis
CGCACAGCCGATTCGGCTGCCGAGCCAGTAGCCGAATTGGTAGCCGAATCGGCAGCTGGCGGACGCTCACCGGAGCTGGGCACCGGCATACCGGGAGGCACCCCGAAGGTCGTGAAAGCCGATCTTTCCGGGACGCGGTAGGCCGATCCGCCGGTCAGGTCGTCGAGGATCACCGCGGCCCGCCAGGCGCCCAGGCCGAGGTCTGGCGTGCCGACCCCGTGGGTGTGCAGTTCGGCGTTCTGGACGTAGATCCGTCCGCTGACCTGCGGTGCGGTCGCGAGCTGGTAGGCCGCGTCCACCTGGTACCGGCCGGTGTCGTCAAGGTCGAGCAGGTCCGCGACCGGGTCGAGCAGGGCGGGCCGGCGGGCCGCGTATCCGGTCGCGAGCACGACCCGGTCGGTCTCGACCATGAACGTACGGTCCTGCGGCACGTGCCGGCAGATCAGCCTGATCCGCCCGTTCGCCGCCCGGATCCCCGATTCGATCGTGACATGGGGCAGCAGGGTCGCGTTCACGGATGCGCCGGCGACGGTCCGCTCGTACAGCAGATCGTAGATCTCCGCGATCGTCTCGGCGTCGATGCCCTTGTACAGCTGCCACTGGGTGGGCAGGAGCGCGTCCTTGGTCGGCTGGTCCAGAGTGTGGAAGTACCGGACGTAGTCGGGGGTGAACTGCTCCAGGCCCAGCTTGGAGTACTCCATCGGGGCGAAGGCCGGCGTCCGCGTGATCCAGTGCAGGGCCTGGCCGGTTTCCGGCTGGGCGCGCAGCAGGTCGGTGAAGACCTCCGCGCCGGACTGGCCCGAGCCGACGACGGTCACGTGTGCGGCGCCGGCAAGCGTGGCTCGCCGCATCCGGTACTCGGCGGAATGGAACACCTCCGGTCCGAGCAGTCCGGCAAGTTCCGCCGGCACCGACGGTTCGGTCCCCACCCCCAGGACGATGTTGCGGGCCGGCACCGTCCGGGTCCGCGTCGAACCATTGGCATGGACGCTCACCTCGACCCCGAACAGCCCGGTGTCCGGATGCCAGCGCAGCGCGTCCACCCGGGTACCGAAACACGTGGAGTCCAGGCCGCAGGCCACCCAGCGGCAGTAGTCGTCGTACTCCTGCCGCAGCACGTGGAAACGTTCGTGGAAGTAGAACCGGAACAACCGGTCGTGCGCGTGCAGATAGGACAGGAACGACCAGCGGCTGGTCGGGTCGGCCAGGGTGACCAGATCAGCGAGGAACGGCACCTGTAGCCGTGTGCCCGGTAGCAGCAGGCCGGGATGCCAGGAGAATCCGGGCCTGGTCTCGAAGAACCGGGTGCGCAGTCCGGGCAGCCCGTCGGCGAGTGCGGCCAGCGACAGGTTGAACGGCCCCAGCCCGACGCCCACCAGGTCGAACGGTTCGCCCTGCTTGCCCCAGCCGTCCCGCTTGCTCTGCTCACCTCGCTCGTCCTGCTCGTCCCGCCTGGGCTGTTCGTCCTGCTGATCCCGATCGTCCGGCCGGGTGTTCACGATCCGAGCTCCGTGACGAGCGGGTTGGGGATGTCGACGTACAGTGACTGGGTTGCGACCGGGCCGGCCAGTTCGTCGCGCCCGTCGACCGCCGTCGCGAGGTTCGCCTTGCATCGCAGGACGGCGGAGTCCAGCAGCAGGCCGAACAGGCCCGGCACGGCCACACCGTCGGCGGTGAGGTCGGCACGCATGCGCACAAGCAATGCGCGCACACCGGCCAGCAGCCGGGCCTCGTCCGCCTTTCCGGCGGCGCCCAAGGCGCCGATCACCCCGAACACATTGTTGATCATAAGGTAGTAGAGCACCCGTTCGTCCACGAGGACGTTGTCGAAGATCGCGGCGAGCCCGTCGCCGAATCCGGGCACGGCGCGGCGGGCGGCGTCCGCGTGGGACGCGGCGACATAGTAGCCCTGGCTGTCGCGGTACCAGCCGGCAGCGGGCCGGCCGCGGTCGTCCAACGTGACCAGGCAGTTCTGCTGGTGGGCCTCCAGACCGACCCCGTGGCGGGCGTACAGGTCGAGGGCTGGTGCGGCGACGACCCGCAGGTAACGGGCGAACCAGTCGGCGGCGACCTCGGCAGGGGGCTCCCCGGCCCGTCCAGCGAGCTTGTCGACGATCTCGGCGAGCATGGACGGTCCGGGGGAGGTGGGATCGGTGCGCACGGTCCGGTCCGGACGGTCGGCGACCAGTCCGGCCACGCACACCACCCGATCACCCACGCCGAACGGGTTCACCCGGATCGCGCTCTCCAGGCCTGGACCGGCTGCGCCTGGACCCGCCGTGCCTGGGCCGGCTGTGCCTGCCCAGC
>NZ_CAAAFT010000064.1:30288-39331 GCF_900634765.1 Candidatus Protofrankia californiensis
CCTCTCCAGGCCTGGACCGGCTGCGCCTGGACCCGCCGTGCCTGGGCCGGCTGTGCCTGCCCAGCCTTCGGGGATGCTCCCACGGGCGGATCCGGCGGTGTCCGGTGCGTCGAGGCCGACCCACGCCGGATCCTCGAGCAGGTGGAAGCCAGGATGGGTGGCTACCAGCCAGTCCCGCAGGCCCGCGTCGAGCAGCACGCTGATCTGGGTGCCCAGTTCCAGCTCGCCGCGCAGGTTGACCCGGCGGGAGTTGGTGATCCGCATACCCAGGGAGAGCTTGAGCATGACCGGCGCGTCCGGCCGCCACACGGTGCGCAGCGACGCCGTCGGATACCAGGGTGGCCCGACCGGGCCGAGATCCACGAGCAGGCCGTCGGCGATCATGGCGGTGACGTCTGCCCGGGCACGCAGGTCGTGGGCCTGCCAGGGGTGCGCCGGCAGGGGCAGGTAGGAGGCGTAAGCCGCGGTCAGGTCACGACTGGGCAGCAGGGAGCGCAGGAGCTCCGCCGGGCTGTGCCCACCGATCGTTCCGCCCGAGGCTGCCACCGACGGGTGGGCGGCAAACCAGTGCAGCGGAAAGGAACCACGTAGTTCCGGAGAGTACGTGGCCAGTTCTGCTGCCGAGGCGTCCTCGCGGCTCTTCGCCGCCGGATGGAACGGATGCCCGGTTATCAGCGCCTGTTCGGCTGCGAGGAACGGCGGTAGGCACGCGGCATCGTCCGGTCCGACCGGTGTGGCTGCTTCGGACGGCGTTGCCGGTGCGGCTGGTCCGGACGGCGTTGTCGGCGCGGCTGGTCCGGATGGAGTGGCCGGCGTCCGGGGGGTGGCGGCGCGGGTTTCGACGTACACGGCGGTGTGCCGCAGCGAGTTGATGATGCGGCCGAGGCAGTCCGTGCCCGCCGACGGCGGCAGCCCCCGCTGGTTGGTGACTTCACGGACGAGCAGGGCTGCCAGCAGCCCGGCGTCCACGGTCAGACCTCCCGTTGTCAGAGGTCCGAAGCGGTGCCAGCCACAGGCCGAGCGGTAGCGGACGGGCGTGTCCAGGACCAGGCCGGACGCGGGCAGGTCGATCCGCAGCAAGCTGCCGCGGTGGCCCACGGTGATCCCGTTCTCCCGGACCCAGCAGCGCAGCAGCGTTTCGGTGACCCGCGTGTCCGCGGCCGTTGCCGCGGCTGAACCCGCCGGGCCCGCCGCTTGCCCGCCCGGTGTCCATGGGGGCGTGCCGCCCGGTGACGATGCGGGGATGGGCTTCACCGGGACGGGGAGACCGCTGCCTCGAAGGCATCGGCGAGGATGGCCAGTACCCGATCGGCCTCGGCGTCGGTGATGGTCAGCGGCGGGAGCAGCCGCACCACCGAGTCGTGGCGCCCGCCCAGTTCGACGATCAGGCCCCGGCCCAGGCACTCGGTCCGGACGAGGGCGGCCAGGTGGGGGTTTGCCGGTCGGGCGCCGACGACGTCCGGGTCGGCGTCGGGATCGACCAGTTCCAGGCCGAGCATGAGCCCGCGCCCACGGACGTCACCTACGCAGGGATGGCTCGCGGCGATCGTCCGCAGACCGGCCAGCATCCGGGCGCCGACCTCGGCGGCGCGCAACTCCAGGGCCTCGGAGCGGACGAAACGCAACGTGGCGGTGCCGGCGACCATCGCGAGCTGGTTGCCGCGGAACGTGCCGGTGTGTGCACCGGGGGCCCAGCCGTCCAGATCCTCCCGGTAGGCGATGACGGCCAGTGGCAGGCCGCCGCCGATCGCCTTCGACATGACCATGACGTCCGGTGTGATGCCGCTGTGCTCGCCGGCCCAGAACGTGCCCGTACGTCCCACGCCGGTCTGGACCTCGTCGAGGATCAAGGGGATGCCCCGTTCGACGGTGATCCGGCGTATGGCCCGCAGCCAGTCGTCCGGCGCGGGTACCACCCCACCCTCTCCCTGCACGGCTTCGACGATCATTGCGGCGGGCCGCACCACACCGCCGCACGGGTCGTCCAGGAGCCGTTCGATGTACCGGACGGACAGCTGCGCGCCGTCCGGACGGTCCCCGCCGGTGGCGCCGACGCCGAACGGGCAGCGGTAGGGGTACGGGTAGGGCAGCCGGACGACGGCGCCCGCCGACCGGAGGCGCTCCTTGACCGTGACGTTCCCGGTGACGGCGAGTGCTCCGGCTGTCATGCCGTGGTAGCCGCCGGTGAACGCCAGCAGCGTCTCGTGCCCGGTGACGGTCTGGGTCAGCTTAAGTGCGGCCTCGACCGCGTCCGCGCCGGTGGGGCCGCAGAAGTGCAGCTTCACCGAAGCCGCGAAGCCGTCCGGAAGGCAGGAGAGCAGTTCGGCGGTGAACGCGTCCTTCTCGGGGGTGGCCAGGTCGAGCACGTGCAGCGGAGCGCCGGAGCGGAGCAGTCCGGAGAGCGCCTCGTGGACGACGGGATGGTTGTGGCCGAGCGCGAGGGTGCCGGCGCCGGACAGGCAGTCCAGGTAGCGGCGGCCGTCCGCGCCGACGACCGTCATGCCCTCGGCATGGACGGGGACGATTGGCAGATTCCGTGCGTATGTTCGCGCGGACGATTCCCGCCGGCGTTGCCGGGCGAGGATCCCGTCGGCGCGTACCCGGCCGTCGGCGTCGTGTGCGCTCTGCCCGGCCGCGGGGCCGGGGGTGACGGTGGATCCGGGGGTGACGGCGGATATCGTCAAGAAAGCGACTCCCGTCCGGTGGCCTGGGCTCCTTGAGCGACCCGGGGACTTGGGTGCGTGACCCGGTGGCCCAGGGACTCGGGCGTCCCGGACTTCTCCGGTTGGCGAAGCCGATCCGGCGAGGAAGCCCGGGCGGGGGTAGAAGGTGTACCCGCCCGATCATGCCACCTTTGACCTTTTATTGGGTTCAGGGCAGCCTAACCTAAGCTGCTACCGGCAGGGAGAGCCCGAACCGCGAGTGTAATCATCCTCTCGGTGGGTACGGACCGATGGCGAACCGTCAACCCCGCATCCACCCGGACAAAGCTCTCACTCGCCAGCCGCAGCTGGCTACCCGCAGCCGTAGGTGAAAACCGCCATCCACCCGGCGGAAACGACCTACAGCGGAAGGAGACGTAGGTGGAAAGAGCTGTCAGGATGACTGAAGCTACCTACGGATCCTGGTGGTCGTCGAGGGCTTTGGTGAGATCGTCGACCAGGTCGTCGATCGATTCGATGCCGACCGACAGCCGGACGAGGTCCGCGGGCACTTCCAGCGGTGAACCGGCGACCGAGGCGTGCGTCATCCGCCCCGGGTGCTCGATCAGCGACTCGACCCCGCCCAGGGACTCGGCGAGGGTGAACACCCGGGTCCGCCGGCACACCTCGACCGCCGCGTCCTGGCCCCCACGCAGGGTGAACGACACCATCCCACCGAAGTCACGCATCTGCTTCGCCGCCACCGGGTGGCCCGGGTTGCCCGGCAGGCCCGGGTAGTGCACGACTGCCACCGCGGGATGCCTCACCAGCAGATCCGCGATGTGGCGGGCGTTCGCGCAGTGCCGGTCCATCCGGACCGCCAGGGTCTTCGCCCCCCGCAGCACCAGCCAGGCGTCGAACGGGCCGGGAACCGCTCCGGTGGCGTTCTGGATGAACCGCAGCCGTTCCCCCAGCCCCGGATCGGACACGACCACGGCACCGCCGATGACGTCGCTGTGTCCGCCGAGGTACTTCGTGGTCGAGTGGACCGACACGTCGGCGCCGAGCGTCAGTGGCTGCTGCAGGTATGGGGTGGCAAAGGTGTTGTCGACGGCGAGCAGCCCGCCGACGGAGTGGACGAGATCGGCGAGTGCGGCGATGTCGGAGATGCTCAGCAGTGGGTTCGTCGGCGTCTCGCACCACAGCAGCCGGGTATGCCCCGGGCGTATCGCCGCCCGCACCGCCTCGAGATCGTCCAGGGGCACCGGGGTGTACTCCACGCCCCACTCGGCGAACACCCGCGCGAACAGCCGGTAGGTGCCGCCGTAGGCGTCCGACGGGATCACTGCGTGATCACCCGGCCGGCACACCGTGCGCAGCACCGCGTCCACGGCGGCAAGGCCGGAGGCGAACGCGAGTCCCACGGTGCCCGCTTCCAGCGCGGCCAGACAGGTCTCCAGCGCGGTGCGGGTCGGGTTGGCCGACCGGGCGTACTCGTACGCCCCGCGCGGAACCCCGACGGCGTCCTGCACGAACGTCGACGACGGGTGGATGGGGACGACCACCGCACCGGTGACGGCGTCGGGCTCCTGCCCAGCGTGGATCGCCAGCGTCTCGAACCCGTTGCCGGCCCACGTATCGGAGGCCGCTGGGTGCTGCGGGTCGTCGGCGCGGGCCACGGAGTTGTCCAGGCTGGTCACGGGGTCGTCGGCGCTGGTCACGGGGTCCTCGGCGCGGGTCACGGGGTGGCCAGGAAGCTGAGCAGATCGGACCGCGTGAGGATGCCGACGGGGTTGCCGTCCTCCAGCACGAGCACGGCCGGTGCGGCGCCGAGGGCGCCGACCAGCACCGACAGCGGCTCGCCGGCGCCGACCGTGGACAGTGGGGGTGACATGTGCGCGGCTACCGGGGCGTCGACGGCGGTCCGGTCGGCGAACACGGCTGCGAGCAGTTCCAGCTCGATGACGGCGCCAGCCACCTCGGCCGAACGCAGCGGTGGTTCCTGTCTGACCACCGGCATCTGGGACACGTTGTACTCGCGCAGATAGGAGATGGCCGCGCCGACGGTTTCGTCGGGATGCACGTGTACCAGGTCGGGCGGGCTGGTCGCGTCGGAGGCCTTGCGGGCCAGCACTTCGGCGACCGTCGGCTCGTCCGACGGACGGTCGAGAAAACCGTAGTCGTACATCCACTCGTCGTTGAAGATCTTTGACAGGTAGCCGCGGCCGGAGTCCGGGAGCAGCACCACGACGCAGCCGTCGGCGTCCAGCTCCCGGGCGACCCGCAGCGCCGCGACCACCGCGAGCCCGCAGGAGCCGCCGACCAGCATGCCCTCGCGGCGGGCCAGCTCCCGGGTCATCAGGAACGAGTCACGGTCGCTGACCGCCTCCACCCGATCGACCACCGTCTTGTCGTAGGTCGTCGGCCAGATGTCCTCGCCGACTCCCTCCACGAGGTAGGGCCGCCCGCTGCCGCCGGAGTACACCGACCCCTCCGGGTCCGCACCCACGACCTGTACCCGGCTGTCGCTGACTTCCTTGAGGTAGCGGCCGGTGCCGCTGATCGTCCCACCGGTGCCGATACCGGCGACGAAGTGGGTGATGCGCCCGTCGGTGTCCGCCCAGATCTCCGGGCCGGTGGTGGCGTGGTGCGCGGCGGGGTTGTGCGGGTTGGAGTACTGGTCCGGGCTCCACGCATTGGGCGTCTCGGCGACGACACGGCGGGCGACCGAATAGTAGGAGCGGGGGTCGTCCGGGGCGACCGCGGTCGGGCAGACCAGTACTTCGGCGCCGTAGGCCCGTAGCACCGCCTGTTTCTCTTCGCTGATCTTGTCGGGCATGGTGAACACGCAGCGGTAGCCGCGGGTCGCGGCCACGATCGCAAGCCCCACCCCGGTGTTGCCGCTGGTCGGTTCGACGATCGTCCCGCCCGGCCGCAGCTGCCCGGATTCCTCCGCGGCGCTCACCATCGCCAGGGCGATCCGGTCCTTCACCGACCCGCCCGGATTGAGGTACTCCAGCTTGGCGAACACCGGCGCGGTGATGCCCGCGGTGACCGTGTTCAGCCTGACCAGCGGGGTGCCGCCGACCACCGCGGCCAGGTTCTCGTAGACACGCATGCGCCGCCCTCACCTTCGCCGCCGAGGTCACAGCCTACGCAGGCAAAGCGCCTGCCGCAGGCCAAGCCGCGCACCGTGTCGCGGAGATCGCACAGGTCGCGGAGATCGCAGGGGTCGTGATCGACGTCGGGACGCTGTCGCGCGTGCCGGCTGTCATGCGCGCATGGGCTGCCACGCGCGGACTGCCGCGCCCGGTCCGGACGTATCCGAACCGGAAGCTGCGGGGCGCCACACACACGGACTGCCGGCGCGTCTGTCACTGCGTCGAGCGGGTCGAGGTGGTGTGGGAGCTCCCGGTGTGTGTCGAGCTCGTGTATGTCGAGCCGGTGCGCGTCGAACTCGTGTGCGTCGAACTGGTGTGGACGTGGGTGAACCCGCCGCCGGGGCCCTGCGATATCGCGACCCTTGCCGGCGGTGGATGTCCCAGGAACCCCTGCATGGCGAACTCGTATCCGTAGGCGCCGGCCATCGGGAAGACCACCACGTCGCCCGCGCGTACCGCGTCCACGGTGATGTCACGGGCGAGGGTGTCCTCGGGCGTGCACAGTTCGCCGACCACGGTCACCGGCCGTCCGACGACACCGGGACGCGGAAAGTCGTACGGCCAGGCGTCCACCCCGACGATCCCGAAGTTGTGCACGATCTCCCAGGACGTCGGCAGCTGGAAGTGGTGGATGCCGCCCCGCAGCACCACGAAGTCGGTGCCGTGGGAGTGTTTGACGTCGGTGACCTCGGCCGCGTACGCGCCGCAGTCGGCGACCAGCCAGCGTCCCGGTTCGAACAGCACCCGCACCCCGGCCGGGACCGGTGTCGCCCGCAGCCCGGCGGCGAAGGCGTCCAGGTCGAAGGGACGTTCGCCGCGCCGGTCCGGCTCGAACGCCACCCCCAGCCCACCGCCGACGTTGACGATCCGCAGGTCGACGCCGTGCATGGCGGCCGTGGAGACCGAGTACCCCAGACACCAGCGCACGTAGTCCAGGTGCGCGGTGGTGTCGAGGTTCCCGGACACGGCATGGACGTGGAAGCCGACCACGTCGACCCAGGGCAGCGACCGCGCGATGTCCAGGACGTCGGGGACGTCCGCCTCGGGTATCCCGAAGGCGCTGGCCACCCCACCCATGCGCACCGAGCCGGCGAGTGCCACCCGGGACGGGTTGACCCGTAGGGTGACCGGGATCCGGCGTCCCGCCCGGCCCGCCACATGGTTCAGACGTCGCAGCTCGCCGGGGCTTTCGACGTTGACGGTCACCTCGGTGCCGGCAGTCCCGGCGGTCCCGGCGGTCTCGACGAGCGCCGCCAGCACCGGGGTCGACTTCCCCGGGCCGGAGGCGACGATGCGGGCACGCCGCCCTGCACGCCGGGCGGTGTCCAGGGCGAGCGTGATCTCGTGGACGGAGGCGACCTCGAAACCGTCCACCCCCTGGCCGGCGGCGAGGGGGTGACCAGCCCCGACGGCGTGACCAGCGCCGAGGGTGTGGCCGGCTGCCAGGGCGTCCAGGACCGGAGGGTAGCCGTTTGCTTTCACCGCGTAGAACACCGCGGCCCACGACGGTAACGCGGCCTTCAGGCGGGCGGCGTTACCGGCCGCGACGTCAAGGTCATAGACGTACGCGCTGACCGGATCGGAGCGCACCGCGGAGGCAGACCGCACCGCGGAGGCAGACGCCGGGGGGAACGCGGACCGGCTGTGGGCGTCGCCGCGTGTCCCGAGCGTGTCGTGAAGCCACCGCAGCGTTGCCGTAGGTAAACGGTCGGTGGACAGGGCGTGCAGCGGGTCGGCGGACGGTGGCAGCTGCATGCGCGTTCAGTTCACGGCTGGACGGGTAGATCGAACCAGAGGTACTTGCCCGAATCCACCGCCACCGCGCCCCAGCTGCCGGCGAGAGCGTCCAGGACGAGCAGCCCGCGACCGCCCTCACTGCCGAGATCCACCTGTTGTCTGTGCGGTAGCACGACCGAAGTGTCCGAGACGGAGGCGTGTACGAGCCCGGGCCGTAGTTCAAGCAGCAGCCACACGGGTGGCTTGCCGTACTTGACCGCATTCGTGACCAACTCACTGACCAGGAGCTCCGCCGTCCCGACGGCTTCCTCGGACAGGTTCGTGGCGGCGAGTTGCTCCCTGAGTGCGCGGCGTGCCTGCGGAACGGCGCTGGGCACGTAGGGCAGCTCGACCAGCAGGTGCGTGGCCGAGGGGCGCAACGACGACGCGTGGGTCATCATGTCCGTTTCCACCCCGTTTGTGTGTTCATTGATCACCGAGTCTCAGTGATGACATCCCTGTACGTCTACCCACAGGCCGGCTATTCGAAGCGCTTCCGGTCTTTCACGGTCAACGGGTGGATGCCGGGTAGTTCTTTATGACGTACGGTAACGGTATCGCTTGCATCAGTCACGATCATCGGCTGAAAGTTTCCGATGGATCGCGGAGTGTCATGTCGGTATGCGGGCCGCGAGTACGGCGACATCGTCGCGCAGCCGGCCGCCGGCAAACCGTTCGGCAGCCGCCCGCAGCCGTTCCGCGATTCCCTGGGCGGACATTCCGGCGCAGCCGCGCAAGGTCTCCAGCAGCCGTTCCTCGCCGAACAGCTCCCTGCCGTGGCGCGCCTCGACCACTCCGTCGGTGTACAGGATGAGCGCATCCCCGGCCCCGAGCGACACCCGCACCTCGGGAAAGGTCGCGTCCTCGTCGTCGAGGACCCCCAGCAGCGTTCCCGGCTGCGCGACGAACACGGCCGTCCCGTCCGCCCGCACGAGGACCGGCAGCGGATGCCCGGCCATGCAGATCGAGACCATCCGTTCGGTCGGCTGCCGTCCGGACGGGGTGGCCGCTCCCCCCGGGCCGGCGGGTCCGCGCTCCTGCGATGGATCCGACCTGCCCGGTGGATCCGACCTGCCCGGTGGCCCCGGCCTGCTCCGTGGGCCCAGTTCGTCCGGTGGACGCAGCTGGGCCGCCGCGAGCGTGCAGAAACGCCCCTGACCCGTCGGGTTCGGGTAGTTGGTGTCCCGCAACGCACGGTTGAGATCCATCATGATGTCGGGCAGATTGTGGCGCTGGCCCGCCAGCAGCCGCAGGACGGCCCGCGCGACCCCGGTGACGTTGGCGGCTTCCGCACCCTTGCCGCAGACGTCCCCGATAAGGATCGTCCAGCCGCCGTCCGGGTTCGGGACGAGGTCGAAGAAGTCACCGCCGACTTCCAGACCGGCTCGCGCCGCGCGGTAGGACGAGCCGAGCTCGATCCCGTCGATGCGTGGCAGTTCGGGTGGCAGCAGCCCAGCCTGCAAC
>NZ_CAAAFT010000064.1:39720-42572 GCF_900634765.1 Candidatus Protofrankia californiensis
AACAGCCGGGCGTTGTCGACGGCGAAGGCCGCGCGGCGGGCGAGGTCGGTGAGCAGCTCGATCTCGTCGGCCTCGAAGTTGTCCCCGGCATCACGACCGAGGGCCACCACGCCCAGTACCCGGCGGCGGGCGCGCATCGCGGTGATGACGGTGGGCGAGCCGTTGACGGTGGCCACGTGCACGGTGTCGGTGAGTGCCGCCTGCACATGGGCGGCCAGCGACCCGGCCGGGTCGTCCGCCCAGTCCGACAGGTCGCCGGCTTCGGCCTCGTTGACGTGGCCGACGGCGGCGAGTTTCATCGCGCCATCCTCCCGCAGCAGGTGGACCGTGCACCAGCGCGCCAGCCGCGGCACCGGCAGGCGCGCGAGCAGGGCCAGGCTCCGGTCGGTGTCGAGACTGCCCGTGAGCAGGTCGGACGCCTCGGCCAGGAACGACAACATGCCGATCCGGCGTTCCTCGATGCGTCGCAGGTGGGCGCCGCCGAGAGCCAGCGCCATCCAGCGGGCGACCAGCTGGATCCGTTCCTCGATGTCGGTGGACGCCGCATCGGCGGATGTCACGCCGATCGACGCCGCACCGGTGGTCACCGGCAGGCCCGGTGACCACAGCAGCAGTTCCCCGACGATCCCGTCACGGGAGTCCAGTGGGATGCGGCGGGCGCTGCGGTCCGAACCGGTCGGGCCGAACGCCGCCACCACCTCCGGTGCTCCCTCCCGGCTGCGTCCCGGCCGCCGCACGAGACCCGCGCCGGATGACGGCAGCGCGTCGACGAGCTGCGCCAGCAGCTCGCCGACCTCCTCCTCGGCCGACAGGAGGTGGGTGAGGGCGGGTGAGAGCAGCCGCGCCGGCCGGCGCAGGCCTGCCGCCCCTACCGGCAGGGCCCCGGAGCCGGACCCGCTCTCGTGGGCCGGCAGCCCGGCGGGCGGCAGGTCGGGGGACGCCGTCCGGACGCCGGCGCGGGCGGCGTCGACATCCGTGCCGCCGGCGCCCATGGCATCGGAGTGACGGCTGTTGGGGGCGTCGAGCCGGAACCACACCCGCTTGCCCGCTCGGTCGTGTTCGGTACCCCACGCCGTGCTGAGGGCATCCACCAGCGACAGGCCGCGGCCGTCCTCGCGCAGGTTCTCGATGCCGCCGTCCCTGACGTCACCGCTGTCGACGGTGCCGGGCGCCCGCCAGATCGCGCCCGGATCCGCGGGCGCCGGCAGGCTCTCCGGGCCGTCAACGGCCGCCCGGCGGGGATCGCCGGATGCGCCCGGTGCGCGTCCGGGCGTACCGGTGGTCGGCACTCCGCCCAACGGTACGGGGTGCCGGTCACTGACTACGACGACGAGGCGTCCGGCGTTGTGCCGGATGTCGACCGTCGCGTCGGTACCGGCGTGCACGATGACGTTGGTCACAAGCTCGGTTACCAGCAGTAGAGCGGTATCGACGACATCGGGGTGGAGACGGCCGTGCAGCGTGTCGATAACGAACCGGCGGGCCGACCGCGGTGAATCGGTGACCGGCGGAAGTGTGAGGGTGCGGCGGAG
Organism: Candidatus Protofrankia californiensis; assembly: GCF_900634765.1. Lineage (NCBI taxonomy): Bacteria > Bacillati > Actinomycetota > Actinomycetes > Frankiales > Frankiaceae > Protofrankia > Candidatus Protofrankia californiensis. The sequence continues at coordinate 41,253 of NZ_CAAAFT010000064.1, forward strand.
CCCCTCTTCTCCGAGCACGTGAAGCATGCCGGTCAGTGTCTCCTGTGTTGTCCAGTCGCGAGGGATTGGCCACGTCATGGGGCGTGGCCGGCGGATCTTCCGCGGTGCTTCCCGGATCCGTCCGTGCCTGCGCATGCCGCTTGCGGGCGGACGGGTCCGCTATATCCGTACAGCAAGCCCTGACGGATACTGTCGCCGAGCACTGCTGGATGCTTGATGAACGGACGCTGGTCCGTTCCGATGGTCTGCCAGACGCGAGAGATTCCCGCGTACGCGGGTTTGGAGGGCTCCACCATGACGATGGTGTCGGAATCCGCGCCCGTGGACGACCACTTCATCGAGGATTTGCTCGGGGCGCTGACGGCGTTGTGCACAGGTGACTTCTCCGTGCGTCTGGGGGAGCGGGCCGGTGGCGGTGCGCTGATCGCCCAGCGTTTCGACGAGCTGGCCGCCCTGCAGCAGCGGCACTCCGGCGAGCTGGAACGGGTCAGCAAGGTGATCCGGCGGGACGGCCGGCTGACCGAGCGGATGGCTGACCTCGGCTTCGAGGGTGGCTGGGCACTGTCGAACCATGCGGTCAACTCGCTTATCGACGACCTTGCGCGTCCGACGCACGAGGTTGCGCGTGTGATCGCGGCGGTCGCGGAGGGTGATCTTTCGCAGCATATGGCGCTGGAGATCGCCGGGCAGCCGGTGCGGGGTGAGTTCCTCACGATCGGCACGACCGTGAACACGATGGTGGACCAGCTCTCCTCGTTCGCCGACGAGGTCACCCGGGTGGCCAAGGAGGTCGGTACCGAGGGCAATCTGGGCGGCCAGGCGCGGGTCAAGGGCGTGTCCGGGGTGTGGCGGGACCTGACCGAGTCGGTCAACTCGATGGCGGGCAACCTCACCAGCCAGGTTCGCAACATCGCCCAGGTCACGACGGCGGTGGCGCAGGGTGACCTGTCCCAGAAGATCACCGTGGATGCACGAGGCGAGATCTACGAGCTGAAGTCGACCGTGAACACGATGGTCGACCAGCTCTCGGCATTTGCCGACGAGGTCACCCGGATGGCCAAGGAGGTCGGTACCGAGGGCAAACTGGGCGGGCAGGCCCAGGTCAAGGGCGTGTCCGGGGTGTGGCGGGACCTCACCGACTCGGTGAACGTCATGGCCGGCAACCTCACCACGCAGGTTCGCAGCATCGCCGAGGTCGCGGCCGCGGTTGCCCGCGGTGACCTCACCCGCCAGATCACCGTGGACGCCCGCGGTGAGGTCGCCGGCCTTGCCCACACGGTGAACACGATGGTGGAGCAGCTGTCGTCGTTCGCGGCGGAG
>NZ_CAAAFT010000065.1:0-3488 GCF_900634765.1 Candidatus Protofrankia californiensis
GTGGAGCAGCTGTCGTCGTTCGCGGCGGAGGTGACGCGGGTCGCCAAGGAGGTCGGCACCGAAGGCAAGCTCGGCGGCCAGGCAACGGTCGACGGGGTGGACGGCACCTGGAAGGCCCTCACCGACAACGTCAACCAGCTCGCGTCCACGCTGACCACCCAGCTCCGGGCGATTGCCGAAGTGTCGACCGCGGTCACCCGTGGTGACCTCACACGTTCGATCACGGTGGAGGCCGAGGGCGAGGTCGCCGAGCTCAAGGACAACATCAACCAGATGATCGCCAACCTGCGGGAGACGACCGAGAAGAATGCCCAGCAGGACTGGTTGAAGTCGAACATCGCCCGCATCGGCAGCAAGATGCAGGGCCAGCGTGACTTGTACGCGGTCTGCCAGATGATCATAAGTGAGATGACGCCGGCGGTCGGTGCCCAGCTCGGCACGGTCTACCTGCTCGACTTCATCGAGGGTGACAAGCTGCGGCATGTCGCCGGTTATGGTTCGGCGCCCCGCAAGCGTTCCGACGGTACCTTTCTCTTCGGCGAGGGCCTTATCGGCCAGGCCGCGCTGGAGAAGAAGCGTATCCGGGTGGAACAGGTACCCACCGGCTACCTCTACATACGCAGCGGTCTCGGGGAGGCCCCACCGGGTGATCTCGTCGTCGTGCCGGTCCTCTTCGAGGAACAGGTGCTCGGGGTTATAGAGCTCGCGTCCTTCACCCGGTTCTCCGAGCTGCACCTGCACCTGGTCGACCAGCTTGTCGGCACGATCGGCGTCGTCCTGAACACGATCATGGCGAACGCGCGGACGGAGGAACTGCTCGCCCAGTCACAGCGTCTCACCCAGGAACTGCGTTCGCAGTCGGTGGAGCTCCAGCGCACCAACAACGAGCTGGAGGAGAAGGCCGCGCTGCTGGAGGAGAAGAACCGGGAAATCGAAATGGCCCGCATAGGTCTGGAGGAGAAGGCCGAACAGCTCGCCCTGTCGTCCCAGTACAAGACGGAGTTCCTGGCGAACATGAGCCACGAGCTGCGTACACCGCTCAACAGCCTGCTGCTGCTCGCGAAGCTGCTCGCCGACAACTCGGAGGCGAACCTCACCACCAAGCAGATCGATTTCGCCGAGACGATCCACTCGGCCGGTTCCGAACTGCTCGAGCTCATCAACGACATTCTCGACCTGTCGAAGGTCGAGGCCGGCAAGATGGACGTCGAAGCCACCACGGTCCGCACCACAACCCTCTGCGACGCGGTCGCGCAGATATTCGGCCCGCTGGCCGAGGAAAGGGGGCTGGAATTTGAGGTGACTGTCGCAAGCGACGTCCCGGCGGAATTCGTCACCGACGAGCAGCGCATCCAGCAGGTGTTGAAGAACCTGCTGTCCAATGCGGTGAAGTTCACCGATTCCGGTGAGGTGCGCCTGGACGTGACCGTCGCCTCCGACGAGGTCACGTTCACCACGCCGAGCCTGTCCGCCGCGCCCGTGGTGCTGGCGTTCAGCGTGTCCGATACCGGTATCGGTGTGGCGGCCGACAAGCTCCGCATGATTTTCGAGGCATTCCAGCAGGCGGACGGGACGACGTCACGCCGCTACGGCGGCACCGGACTCGGTCTGTCGATCAGCAAGGAGCTCGTGCGGCTGCTCGGCGGGTCCATCGGGGTTGCCAGCGCTGTGGGTCAGGGCAGCACCTTCACCCTGTACGTGCCGTCGGTGATGCCCTCGGAGGTCCTGCCCTCCGCCACTCCCGGGGACAACGATGAGATCATCATGCTGTCCGGGGCACCCCGCGTGGCGGTGCTGCGGCGACCGGCCGGGGCGCCGGTCAGGCAGCTGTCGGAGGGATCCCAGCCGGCGGGGGAACCGGCCGGTTCCGGCCGGGGCATCCGTGCGTCCGGGCTCGTCGACGCGTTGGACCAGGAAGCCAACCGTGAGCCGACCGTCACGACCTGGCCGGGCAAGGAGGGGCTGAGCACGGTGTCGGTGCCGGCGGCACGCCGTTCGTTCCGCCCGGGCCCCAGCCCCGGGCTGGTGGCGACGGGCATGTCGTTCCTCACCGAACCGCCTGAGGAGCTCACCCGCCGGGAGCCCGTGAGCGGGCCGGACGAATCCGACCCGCTGGTCGGCTCGACCGTGCTTGTCGTCGACGACGACGTCCGCAACGTGTTCGCGCTCACCAGCGCGTTGGAGATGCACGGCATGCGGGTGCTGTACGCGGACAACGGTCACGACGCGATCCGGCTGCTGCAGCAGGAGGGCTCGATGATCGATCTTGTGCTGATGGACGTGATGTTGCCGGGCTTGGACGGGAACGAGACGACGTCGACGATCCGGCAGATGCCCGCTTTCGCCACCCTGCCGATCGTGGTGCTGACCGCGAACGCGATGCCGGGCGACCGGGAGAAGAGTTTCGAGGCAGGTGCAACCGACTACATCACCAAGCCTGTCGATCTCAATCATCTGCTCGGTGCCATGCGGTCGCAGCTGTAGAGCGCCGAAGTCGCTGATGCTCGCTGACGTGGGGGCCCGAGGATAGGGCCCAGGGGGCGCAGGTGTGGTCCGCGGGTACCGCGGGCACCGCAACCGGCAGGGCACTGTCTGGCCGAGCGCTTTGTCGGTGATACTTCCGGAGAACGGAACGTGAGTATTGCGGAAGGTGCGTGGCCGCAGATGCTCGCACAGTTGAGGTTGCTTGTACGGTTGAACTTTGATGCATGTCCCAATGGTGGCGACACGCCGTGAGCGAGGAGGCGGGCAGGTGACCGAGCGCAAGAGCAGCCTCGCGGGCGCTGTGGACGCCGAAGACGCGCACGGTACGGAGCGTCCGCGCAGCAAGATCCTTCTGGTGGACGACAGGCCCGACAACCTGATGGCCCTTGAGGCGATCCTGGCCTCCCTCGACCAGGACCTGATCACCGCGTCGTCGGGGGAGGACGCCCTCAAACGCCTCCTGGTGGACGATTTCGCCGTGATCCTGCTCGACGTCCAGATGCCGGGCATGGATGGTTTCGAAACCGCACACCGCATCAAGCAACGCGGCCGGACGCGGGATACCCCGATCATCTTTCTCACCGCGATCGACCGGGAGCCCCACCAGGCGTTCCGCGGTTATGCCGTCGGCGCGGTCGACTACATCGCCAAACCGTTCGACCCGTGGCTCCTGCGCGCGAAGGTCACGGTGTTCGTCGAGCTGTTCGAGAAGAACGAGAGGGTCGCCGAGCTCGCCCGGGCAAGGGTCCGTGACTTCGACCTGATGACCGAGATCGCCGAACGGCTCTCCGCGCTTGAGGTGCTGCTGGAGGGTGTATCCCCGAGCATGCCAGAGGAGACCATCGCCGCGGCCGCGGCCGAGGTCCGCGGCCTGGTCGCGCGGCTGCAACCGTTTTCCCGGGCCGGCGGTGGCGGTTCGGCCGCGGCATCCTGACGCCTCGCGGTTGCGGGAGGCGGGCCTCCCCGACCTGCCGGATCCGGCAGGAACCCCGGCCGTGAAAACA
>NZ_CAAAFT010000065.1:3689-8302 GCF_900634765.1 Candidatus Protofrankia californiensis
TTGCGGGAGGCGGGCCTCCCCGACCTGCCGGATCCGGCAGGAACCCCGGCCGTGAAAACATGATCGCTCCGCTTTTGCTCCTCGCGGTCACGGATGGTTGTCGTGATCGGGCCGCGGATGCTGTCGAGTGGTGCTGTGGTCGGCCAGGGCGTCCACCAGGTGGGTCAACGCGGGCAGGGCGGCCATGATCGATTCCCGGTCCGGGTCCGACAGGCGGCCGAGTGCATCCCCGAGCCGGCGCTCGTGCGCATGCTGCCAGCCGGCAAGCCGCTGGGAGCCGGCGTCGGTGAGTGACACCTGGGCGGCGCGACGGTCGAGCGGATCCCGGTCACGGCGGACCAGACCGGTGTTGGCGAGCTGCTGGACGAGGGTGGAGACACTGTTGGGAGCCAGGCGCAGCAGACCGGCGAGTTCACCGACCCGCGTGCCGTCCCGCTCGTCCAGGCATTGGAGAAGCTCGATCTGGGCCATCGGCACAGACTCCCACGGATAGTCCGAGCGGATGCTCGTGCGCAGGACACGGCGCAGGCGGGTCACCACCTCGGTGAGACCTCGGACGTCCGGGTCGGCCACGGTCACAGACACTGACGGTACGCCCGAGGTGTCACCTCCGGTCGGGTCAGGACTTGTCGAAGTTGAGCAGGACCTCTATGACCCCGTTCTGCTCGACCTTGATCCCGCCGATGTTCGGCGGGCTGACGTCGTAGTCCCTGAACGTGACCGGGATCTGCCCGCCGGCCCGGATCTGCCCGCCGGCGCGCTGGGCGTCCAGCGAGATGGTGACGGTCCTGGTGACGCCGTGCAGGGTCAGGTCACCCGTTGCCTGGTAGGTCCTCTTCTCGCCCTCCGCGGGCACCGATCCGAGGTCGATCGGCCTGGTCAGCTTGAAGGTGGCCGTGGGAAACCGGGACGTCTCCATGATCTGGCCGCGGAACTGGCTGTCGCGCTGTGACTGGTCGCTGGTGACCGTGGTCATGTCCACGGTGAAGTCGGCGGACGGTACGGTGGTACCGCTGACGACCAACTGCCCGGTGACGCCCGAGGTCCGACCGACCGCGGTGGTGTCCTGCCCGAACAGGACCTCCTTGACGCGGTAGCCGGCCTGCGAGCCGGAGGCGACCTTCCACGTCCCGTCGAGCGTGGCATATGCGGTCCCACCGGCGGCGCCCCTGGCGGTCGCGGCGGTGCCCGGCGCCGGCTGGCTGTCCAGCGACAGCTCGGCCGGCGGATCCCCCTCGATGAAGTTGATGTAGACGAACGGCCCGCCGACCACGAGGGCAGCTACGACCACCCCGCCGATCACCACGCCCTTCAGCCAGCTCGGCCGTTTCTTCTTCGGAGGACTTGGTGGACCCGGAGGGCTCGGCGGGTTCGCCTGCCGGGAGGTGTCGGCTGTCATGGATTACTCCTCGTAATTACATGGTGAATTGTGACCGGTTCGTGGCACTGCGGTCTGGTGGACGACCGTGTCCGTGGCCGGCTGCATGAATTGGATGTTGCACGGGCAACATTAGGAAATCATGAACCTGATTCGGTCCAGCGGTCTGTCAGCGCGGCGCCAAAGATGGCTACGGACTGTCGCTACCGGGACGTCCGGGTCGCGGAGTCGTCCGGGTCGCAGCGGTGAGTCAGGCCGGGGGAGCGCCGAGCGCGCGCAGGTCGGCCTGCATCTGGTCGATCTCGACCGCCTGGTTGATGACCATCGCTCGGGCCAGGGCCCGTACGTCCGATTCCTGCGCGCGGGCCGCGGCCTGCTGGGCCATCGTGATCCCACCGCGATGGTGGCGGATCATAAGAGTGAGGAAGATGACATCCAGATCCCGACCCTGCGCTCTGGACAGCTGGGTCAGTTCGGTGTCGGTGGCCATACCGGGCATTCGTGATGAATCCGGCGGAATTCCGGCGACCGCGCTGCCGGTCGAACCGCTGTGCGCGGCGTCGTGGCCGGTCTCGGCGCTGTGGGTGTCATGACCGCTGTCGTGCATCCAGCGCATCGGCGGTTCGGTCGAGACCTGCGGCAGGTGCCAACTGGTGAGCCAGGCCGACATGATGCCGATCTCCCGCTGCTGGGTGAGCGCGATGTCCTGAGCGACGCTACGTTGAGTCATGTCCGCGCCGCCGCGGAACTCCACCATCGCCATCTGGACAGCCTGGGCGTGATGGGCGGACATGTCATAGGCGAAACCGGCGTCCACGGAGTCCGCATCCGGCGGACGATCGACGAGTCCCCGCAGGCCCGCACCGGCCGCCACCAGGGCGAGCGCCACGACAGTCAGCGCAACCACCCACGGCGCCCGAGGCACGATCCGGCCCCTGCGCCTGACCGCGGTCCCGCCCGCGGCCTCGTCCGCCGTCTCGTCGGTGCTGTCGTCGACCACCGTGGTCAGATCTGCATCTGGGAGTTGAACACGAACGTCCGCTTGCCCACCTGGACCCGGGTTCCGGGGACCAGCGGAGCCGGCTCGTGCGGGTTCAACGGGGTCCACACCGTCGCCTCGGGCGGGGCGATGTAGGTACCGTTCGCGGAGCCCTGATCCGCGATCACCGCGTCCCAGCCGTTGAGCGTGATGACCGCGTGGACGCGGGAAACCGCACTCTCGCCGTCCTCGACCAGTAACGGAAGCGCGCGGCCGGCGCGGACGGCGTCGTCCCGGTCGGGCTGTCTGCCGATCACGATGTCCCTGTCCACGTTGATGGTCCGCCCGTCCTCGAAGACGATCACGCCGATGGTCGGTCGGGGTCCCCGGACCGGATTGCCGGTCTGCTGGGCCAGGGACAGCCCGCACTCGGTGCAGTAGGGCGCGGCCGGGTGGTTGAAGTGGTTGTTGGCGCAGAGTATGCCCTCGACCTGGGCTTCGGACCCGCCCGGCAGCATGGTCGGAGCATCCTGGTCGTCGAACAGGTCGGCGACGTCGAATCCGCGGCCGGGCAGCTCGGTGAGTGCCTCGCTCTCGGTGTCCTCGATCCGCGCGGCCGGGTCACGCCCGGCAAGCTCGGTCGGCGGATCGTCGTCCGCGGCGGTGAGGGTGGCGAAGTCCGCGGCCTGCGTGGGCTGGCCGGCGCGCAGGTGGGCGGCGGTGTCGATCTCCTTGCCGTGCAGCGGTGTCAGAGCCGGCGGAGCCGTCGACACCGACTCGGCGGAGGAGCCCTTGGACGGGCCGGCGTCCGCCGACGGGATCGGCGCCGCCCCGGTCATCGGGTCGCGGGGCCCACCGAAGCCGGCCGCGAAGTCCTCCTCGGTTCCCTTCTGCGGGACGAACACGGGCACGTCGCAGGCCACCAGGCTCGCCCCGATTCCGGGTACCGCGCCTATCCGCAGGTCCAGCGGGAAGGCGTCGGCGGCCGGGCTGTTCGCCGCGCCCCCGACACCGGCGACACCCGCGACACCGGCCGGTCCGAGCGTGCCGGCCGGGCCTATGTCCAGGCGGCCGAGTTCGGCCGGAAGCAGACGGTCCACCCAGGTGGCCGACTCGATCCCGGAAAGGGTGAGCGGGGTCGGGCCGTGGGCGGCCACCTCCATCGAACCGTGGATCAGCACGGCCAGCCGGTCGCCCACACCTGCCAGCAGCGCGAAGTCGGGTACGGCCTCCGGGTCGGCGTCGGCGAGCAGCCCGGCGACCCGGCGCACCAGCCGGCGGCCCGCACCCGAGGTCGGCCCCGCCTCCCCGGCCACGTCGGCGCACAGCGCCAGCAGGGTCTTGGTCATCTCCGACGTCCCGGGACGTCCGGTGCTGGCGACGACGAGAACATCCGACAGGCGAACCACCACACCGCTCTCGGCTCCACGCCCGGCTGCCACCACGACCCGGAAACCGTCAAGTCCCGCCATCGTCGCGCCCCTCGTCCCTCGTCCCTGGCCTGCCTCGGCCTCTGCCCCGCCCCTGCCGGCGCGTCCAGCCCGCCGGGGGCGGATCATCCGCCGGCATCCGGCGTGTTCTACCCCGGTGAGCCACGTGTACCCACCCATCCTGCCGGTGGATCGGGCACACGTCAGCAACATGTCAGCTACCAGCTGACTTTCCGTCGGAAGCGGGCTTTCACCTGGTCGCTGCCGGGATGCGCTCAGCCGAGGGTGAGGCGCTCAGCCGAGGGTTCTGTCCAGATGGAGGGCCGCGCTGATCAGAGCGAGGTGCGTGAACGCCTGTGGAAAGTTACCCAGCGCCTCTCCGGACGGCCCGATCTCCTCGGCGTACAGGCCGACGTGGTTGGCGTAGGTCAGCATCTTCTCGAACACCAGCCGGGCCTCGCTGACCCGGCCGGCCCGGGTGAGCGCCTCGACGTACCAGAACGAACAAAGGTTGAAGGTGCCCTCGTCCCCGTGCAGGCCGTCGCTTCCGTCAGCCGCGTAGCGGCGCACCAGACTGTCACTGACCAGTTCTTCGCCGAAACGGTCGAGGGTCGACAGGAAACGGGGGTCGGTGGGCCCGGAGAACTTGACCAGGGGCATGCACAGCAGGGAGGCGTCCAGCCGTGACGATCCGGGATGTTCCATGTACGCGCCGCGGGCCGGATCCCACGCCGCGTTCTGGACGAACCGGTATGCGCGGCCGGCGTACTCCTTCCACTCGTTGGTGGGGCCGGGCAGGCCGCGCTGCCGGGATATGCGGCACGCA
>NZ_CAAAFT010000065.1:8933-12520 GCF_900634765.1 Candidatus Protofrankia californiensis
GTGCTTGGCGAGCCAGTCCAGCTGGCGGGAGAGCGCCTCCCAGAGCTGGAAGGAGATCGGCGCGGCGAGCTTGTTGTAGAGGTACACCGAGTCCATGAGCTCGCCGTAGATGTCGAGCTGGAGCTGCCCGGCGGCGCCGTTGCCGATCCGCACCGGTTTCGAGTCGCGGTAGCCGCGCAGATGGTCGAGCACGATCTCGTCGAGGTCGGCGTTGCCGTCCACGCTGTACAGGACGTGCAGGCCCTTGTCGCCCGGGGCCTCCTGGCAGCGCTGTTCCAGCCAGTCCATGAAGGCGGCGGCCTCGTCGGTGAACCCGAGCGTCATGAGTGCGTAGATGGTGAACGCGGCGTCACGGATCCACGTGTACCGGTAGTCCCAGTTGCGGATACCGCCGAGTTCCTCCGGCAGGGAGGTGGTGGGCGCCGCCACCAGCGCTCCGGTGGGCCGGTAGACCAGCAGTTTGAGCACGAGCGCGGAGCGGTGCACCATTTCGCGCCAGCGGCCGTGGTAGCGGCTGCGGCGCAGCCAGTTCTGCCAGTAGGTCAGGGTACGGTTGAACAATCGTTCGGCCTCGCCCTCCACCAGCGGGCGGATCGGAGTGTTCCACTCCAGGACGACGTCCGCGCTCTGCCCCATGTCGAGTGCGAACGTCGCCGTGACACCGGTGCCGTCTCTGGCAAGCGGAATGGAGGTGCGCAGGGTGAGGCTGCCGACGGGAGAGTCGAACACCGCTCCCTGACCTTCGACAATTGTTACCGTGTGCGACGCCCGCCCGTAGTCGAAGTGCGGGTGACAGCGCAGCGAGAACTCTGCCCGACCGCGTACCGCCCTGGCCTGCCGGACGACCACGTGCGGCGACTCGGTGACGTCGCTGTCGACCGGGACCATGAAGTCGACGACCTCACCGACGGCCTGGGGGGCGAGGAAGCGGGTCATCAGGACGTTGGAGTCCGGCAGGTAGAGCTGCTTGGCCCGGGAGCCAGGGCAGTGGATGCGGAAGGCTCCGCCGCGTTCGACGTCCAGCAGGCTCGCGAACACCGAAGGTCCGTCGAAGCGCTGCGGGCAGTACCAGTCGATGGTGCCGTCGGTCGCAACGAGCGCCACCGTGCGCAGGTCGCCGATGACCGCATGCTCCTCGATGGGCGGATAACCGGTGTCGCGCATGGGTGGCCTCTCCGGTGGGCTGCCAATAGGATCATCGTTTAGGGCTCCCGCGAACGTACGTCCGGCCACCGGCTCCTGAGCGTCAACTTCTCGAAGTGTCGGGCGATACCGATCATTACGTGTGAACGTCAGATCACGCGGACGCCGCTGCCAGCGTTGCGGAGCCGGCTTGCGGAAGCCCGGGGTCATACAGAATTGATCATCAGGTCGGATCACCGGTGAGGTGCCTGCCGATGATGGCCGAGATGGGCTGGCCCTGACCTGGGGCTATCATAAATTCGTAACAAAAAGTGTTCAGATGGGCGCAATCCGGACTGGGGGTTTGGGCGTCCGTGCTGGTAGCCGTCGATACCACTCTACGATCACGCCATGCCGGCACAGAGACCAACGGCACAGGATGGTCAAGGCGGTCTTGTCATGTTCGCCAAAGGTGACCGGGTGTCCCCAGTTGATGATCTTGGCGGCGGGGTCTGGTCACGCTGCGGGACCGTCCTGGCTGTGCACGCGGCACCGCGCCGTGAACTCGCGCCGGGTGAGGACCAGGTCCGGGTCGAGGCGGCCGGATGGCTGCCGTCCAACGCGGCCCGGGCAACCGTGCTGTGGGACGACGGCACGGCAGAGATCATCGCGGAAGACCGGCTGCTCATGGTGTACGACCGGGCGGAGCCGCTGGGCATCCGGGTCGTGACCATGGCCATGACGGCCCCTGTCGACGTTGTCGAGCACGGCGGGCATGTTGTGCTGCTCCTGCGCGAGGGTCTGCTACCACCGCAGGAGGTCCAGTATCTGCGGGAGAAACTGCGCGGAGTCCGTGCGTCGCTCGCCCCGGCCGGCCCGGACGGCCGTTCGCCGGCGGAGATCCGCCGACGCGATCTCGAACTGCTGCGAGCACTCATCGCCCAACTGACAGATTAGCGGCTCTGCGCACCCGACTGGATGTCGTAGCCACCCGATCGCAAATGGTTACCATCTGGCGTCCGTGTTCTGGCCCAAGAGGCCGGCCGCGAGTACGCCGACCTGGGCAAACGTGGCGACCGAGTTGAACGGATGAGCTGCGGGACGCCTTCTTCTCCACGCTTGCTCTCCAGGCTTGCCTGAATACACTTTCCGGTCAGCTGCGAAGAGCCGCTTATCAGGGGGAAGGATGTGAATGCGGTGCTGTCACAACAGCACCGCATTCACATCCTCGGGCCTGGTCGGGGACAGTGCGTCTGTGGTTGGTATTTGTTTATGGCTTGGCGATCACCTGTCGGCGATCGCCAAGGGGGCTCGTGTGTAGGTGGGGTTGCTTTGCGACAGTACAGAAACCCCTGCGTCTGCGGTTGGCCGTTTCCGGTGGATCAACGATCACCTGATGGTGATCATTGACGGGGTTTTTCTAGAGTGTTGGTCAAATAGTACGGATCCGTTCCGAAGTCGACCAAGAATCCATGATCGAATATCGTCGAATCATGAAAGTGAGGGAGTGGGCGGTCGTAATAGCAGCCGTTTTCGCACTCAATCTCTTGATCGAAACAGGACATGTGACCACCTGACCGGTGCTCCGGGGGGCCAAAGGCAGCGCGATCATGTTTTTCTCGCGCTGCCGGCGGCCCAGGTCCCCGGGGCGCTGGTGGTTGTCTGCTTGGTGACGGTGCGGGGACCCCTGCGTCTGTGGTTGGCCGTCAGGAAGTCGAGTAGGGGCCGGGGCGTACGGACGGACCGCCGTAGGAGCTGCCGTTGAGGCTTCCTCGTGGCGGCTGTTCCGTCATGGCCTGACTGACCTTGGATGCGATGGCTTCGGTCAGTCGGATCGCCTGCGTGAGTGACAGGTTCAGCACGATCTCACTGTCATCGGTCATCGCAAAGCGTACCGAGACATCCGCCATAGTAGTTCCTTCCCTCCTGTGTCGGCCGCGAGAAGCCGGTTTGGTCCCTCCCACCATCCCTGATTGCGTCGTCGTGCTGGCAGGCACCCCCTGGCAGCCTATAGGCGCATCCTCGGAGTTCGGTAAATGATATTTCTAAATGCAAGGTATATCTTACTCAAAGTAGGCGACCCGCGGTTCACTCCTGCCACTCTTTCGCTTTAAGTGTTAGTACTGTCACCGATAGTGCCTATTGTTGATCACAACAGGAGGTCTGGTGACTGAGAACTCGGTGGCCCTTACGACCCTGCCGGCGGCCCCGGGCTGCCCAGCACCGCAGGGCCGACAGCGTCGTGATCATGCTTCTTGCGCGCCCGGGGCTCCGGCCGGATCTGCAGTCCGGAAGCCGATCCGGGAGGTCCGGCAGGCCCGGGTTCCCGGGCCGCTGAGCGGATCAGACATCGGCGGTTCCGCCGCCGGCGTCACGCAGGAGACGGGCATCACGGTCACGATCGTGGAGTCTGCTGCGGCCGGTCCCGCCGGTCCCGCCGGTCCCGCCGGTCCCGCCGGGCTCGG
>NZ_CAAAFT010000065.1:12545-17946 GCF_900634765.1 Candidatus Protofrankia californiensis
ATCGTGGAGTCTGCTGCGGCCGGTCCCGCCGGTCCCGCCGGGCTCGGCGCCGTTGCCGTCGAGCTCTGCGTTGTTGAGCCTTCTGCCGTCGAGCTTTGGTCTGTCGAGTCCGGCGCCGTCGAGGTCTCCGTGGTCATGCCGTGCCTCAACGAGGAGGCGTCGGTCGGGATCTGCGTGGCCAAGGCGTTCGCCGGCATCGCTGATGCCGGGCTTACCGGCGAGGTAATCGTCGTCGACAACGGTTCCGTGGACGCGTCGATCTCGGTTGCTCTCTCGGCCGGCGCACGCGTGCTGACCGAATCGCGACAAGGCTACGGAAACGCCTGCCTGACCGGATTCGCGGCGGCGCGGGGACGCTACCTGGTAATGGGAGATTCCGATGATTCCTACGACTTCTGCGAACTCGCGACGCTGGTCGCGCCGCTGCGGGCCGGTCGGGCCGACTACGTCCTCGGCTCCCGTTTCTCGGGAAGGATCATGCCGGACGCCATGCCCTGGTCACACCGCTACCTGGGTAATCCACTGCTCACCGGGATGCTCAACAGGCTCTTCGGCGTCACCTCGTCCGACGCCCACTCCGGAATGCGCGCGTTCACCCGCGCCGCGTACGAGCATATGCGGCCCCGATGCGAAGGCATGGAACTCGCCTCGGAGCTGGTCATCTCGGCTGCCCGGGCCGGCCTGCGGGTCGAGGAGGTGCCGATCACCTACCATCGCCGGGTCGGCGCGTCCAAACTCCGTTCGCTGCGGGACGGCTGGCGGCACGTTCGCTTCATGCTCCCGCTCGCGTCCCGCCACCTGTTCGTCATCCCGGGCCTGGTGTTACTCGCCTTCGGTGTCGCCGGACAGCTCGTGCTGCTGCCGGGAGTCTTCGATCTCGGTTTCCGCCGTCTCGACGTCCATGTCTGCGTGCTGTTCGCGATGGTCGCCGTCCTCGGCTGGCAGGTGGTACTGCTCGGGATCTTCGCCGATGCCTACAACCGTGCGCTCGGCCGGGCCCGGTGCCCGGGCCCGCTGCTCGCCCGCGCGTACCGGCACTTCACGTTGGAGCGCGGCCTGGTGGCCGGTTGCGTCCTGTTCGTCATCGGCTCCGCTGTCGACGGGGTCGTTCTGGGACGCTGGATCGCCGCCGATCCCGGCCCGCTGGAGGAACTGCGGCCGGCGCTGCTGGCTATGACGTTGACGGTGCTCGGCGCCGAGACCGGATTCGCGTCCTTCTTCCTGCATCTGCTGACCGCCGGGAGCGCTGCCGGTGTCCGCGGCGGTGTCGGCAGCTCGGAGCCTGGCGTGCCGGTTGGTGGGAAATGACCGCGGTGGCCGGGGCCGCCGCGATCCGTCTGCCGGGTGGCGTCGACCCGCGGGCGCTGGAGAACCACCTGGGCGGCGCTGCTGCGGCCAACTATCGGCGTTTCGAGCTCGATCTGGTCTCGCCGTACTGCGGTCGCCGGATCCTGGAGGTCGGGTCGGGCCTGGGCGAGTTCGCCGCTGGACTCCGCGGATACGACCATCTGACCGTCTCTGACACCAACACGTTCTGTTTGCAGACTTTACGTGACCGATTTGCCGGGCGGGTCGACGTCGACGTGGTTGCCCTCGATGTGGCCGGGTTCGCTGCCGGGTGCGAGGCTGGGGTTGAAGCTGGCGGGCGGGTCGTTCCGGTCGACACACTGATCATGATGAACGTCCTGGAGCACGTCGACGACGACGTCGCCGCGTTGCGACGGCTGGGGAGCCTGGTGTCACCGGGCGGTCGGGTAGTGCTGTGGGTACCGGCGTACCCGGCGCTGTACGGGGAGTTCGATCGTATGGTGGGCCACTTCCGCCGCTACACCCCGGCCACGCTGCGGGCGCGGGTCCACTCGGCCGGCCTGCGCGTCGAGCGGCTGGGGCCGGTGAACCTGCTGGGTGGCATCGCCTGGTGGGCGGCGGTCCGCTGTGCCGGGCAGCGGAGCGCCGACCCGCGCCTGGTGGGCGTCTACGACCGGATCGTCGTGCCGACCACCCGGTTCATCGAACGCTGGACGAAGGTCCCGTTCGGGCAGTCGCTGCTGTGCGTGGCGGCCCTGCCGACGGCGTGACCGCGACCGGGCCTGTGCCGGCACCGGCAGACCTCGGTCCTGCCGCCCCGGAGCTCGCTTCTGCCGCCCCGGACCTGGCTCCTCTCCCCCCGGACCTCCTCGGCCCTGCCATCCCGGTTCCACCCGTCGCTCCTCCCGCCCCGGCTCCACCCGTCCGGGTGGGCCTGCTTCCGGCGGCTGCGTCGGCCCCGCGGGCTGTGGGGCGCCTCGGGAGCCTGAGAAATCTGGGGTACCTCGGGCTCCTGGGGTACCGGCGCGCCGCCGGCCGGCTGTGGGCGCGGCACCGGTTGTTCGTGGTGCTGCTCGCTGCCGGCACGCTGCTGCGGGTCGCGGCGTTGTTCGCCTACTGGCCGGCGCTGGAGTTCTACGGAGACTCCTACTCCTACCTGTGGTATGCGAAAGAGCTCAGCCCGGACCAGGTCAGGCCGTTCGGTTACTCCGCGTTCCTGAGGCTGCTCGCGTGGTCTCCATCCATGGCGGTTGTGCCCGCCGTCCAGCATCTGCTCGGTCTCGGGATCGGCTCGGCGTTGTACTGCCTGTCGGTGCACCGCGGGCTGTCCCGCCGGCTGTCCGCCGCGGCGGCCACGCCGGTGCTGCTGGACGCCTACCAGGTGAACATCGAGCAGATGGTCATGGCGGAGACGCTCTTCGCGGCGTTGCTGACCGCGGCGATCCTGGTGTTGCTGTGGCGTCCACGCCCGAGTGCGCCCATGTGCGCCGGGGCGGGCGTGCTGCTGGCGACCGCCACGCTCACCCGCTCGGTCGCGCTGGTGCTGCCGGTGTTCGCCGGGGTGTACCTGCTCGCCCGCTCGGGCGGGGTACGCCGGTTCGCCGCCTTCGGGACGGGTGTCACACTGCCGCTGGTGGCATACGCGGCATGGTTCGCCGCCGCGCATGGAAGTTTCGCCCTGCAGAACGTCGACGGATTCTTCCTCTGGGGCCGCGTCGCCGAGTTCGCGGACTGCTCACGCATCCAGGTGACACCCCGTGAACTGCCGCTGTGCTCGCCCCATCCTCCTCGGGAACGGCCCGGACCCAACTACTACGACTGGGACGCGAACAGTCCGCGATTCGCCTTCGGACCGTTCGATGCTGACACGAACACGCTGTTCCGGCGGTTCGCCCTCCAGGTGATCGCCGCGCAGCCGGAGGAGTACTCCCGGCTCGTGGCACACGACGTCGTGCATTACCTCAAGCCGGTGCGCCACGTCGGTCCCCGTGACTGGTACCTGGCCACCTGGCAGTTCCAGGTGGGGCACCCCGATCCTCGCTGGCAGATACACCGGTCGCTGCGGGACTTCGACGCTGCGGTCGTGCCCCGCCGGCACGACGCGGTCCTCGCCGGCCTGCTGCACGGTTACCAAGCGGTCGGGTTCACCCCCGGGCCGCTGCTCGCCGGCTGCGTGCTGGTGGGTGTGCTGGCGTCGATGGCCGCCTCCGGCTATGGGCTCGTCCGTGTCCGCCACGACTGCCTGCTGGTGGTGGGAATGGGCCTGGCCCTGCTGGTGGTGCCCTGCGCGACAGCGGTGTTCGACTACCGTTACATGCTGCCGGCGCTGGTCTGCCTGCCGCTGGCAGGGGCGTTCGGAGTAGCGCAGCTACGGCTCGTCCACGCGCAGACCCGCCAGGTCAGGCAGGCCAGCCGGGCCGTCCGATCCGGTCAGGCCGGCCGATCCAGCCGGGGCGGCTGGTGGCAGCGCGTCAGATCCAGCCCGGAAACCACATCCGGACCTGCCACGCCGAGGTCGGGATCACCTGCGCCGTCATGATCGGATAGAAGTAGACGAACAGCAGGACAACGATGATCGCGTAGATGCCGACCGTCAACGAACCGACCAGTCGCCGGACGTCCGAAGCGGTCCGGGAACCCATCGCGACCCCCGCGAGCGCGGTCAGCCCCAGGACGAGGAACGGTAGCAGCGGCAACGCGTAGAACAGGAACATCGTCCGGCTGGGAAACGCCAGCCACGGCAGGAACGATGTTGCGAAGCCGACGAGGACGAGGGCCGCCCGCCAGTCCCGGCGGCTCACCCACAGCGCCAACACGCCGACCAGCGCCAGCGTCCCGACCCACCAGATCGCCGGATTGCCGATCGCGAGAATTTCCCGGGAACAGCCGGCCTGGGTAGTGCACCCGGCTTCCCCGGCCTTGGGCGTGCTGTAGAAGTAGGCGACCGGCCGGGCCAGAACCAGCCAGCTCAGGGGCTTGGACGCATACGGGTGCGAGGCGTCGAGGTGCTCGTGGAAGCGGAAGATCTGCTGCTGGTAGTCCCACCAGCCGTGTAGTGCGGCCCACGTGCCGTTACCGAAACGGTGACGGTTGTAACCGCCGTCGGTGACGAACCAACCGGTCCACGTCGCGAAGAACACGATGATCGGAAGCGCTCCGAAGCTTGCGAACCACTGCGGTCCGTCCCTGCGCACAGCGGCCAGAACGGGCCGCCGGACGCCCGCTGTCCGGCGCGCGCCCGCGTCCCAGGCGATCGCCAGCGCGGCGAATCCCACGAGCGTGTAGACAGCGCTCCATTTCACTCCCATGGCCGCGCCGAGACACAGCCCGCACGCCAGCCGCCACGGCCGAGCGCCAAGCCGCGCGCCGAAGCGCGCACCCCTGGTCCTCCCCTCGGGGGCGTCGCCGGTGTCCGCGAGCCTGGAGGCGAGCCTGGCCCGTCCATGATCCCGGTCGAGAACCAGGCAGGCCAGGGCCAGAACGAGCCCGGTCATCAGGAAGATGTCGAGGATGCCTATCCGGCTCTGGACGAACTCCAGCCCGTCGAAGGCGAGCAGCAGGCCGGCGAAGCAGCCGAGCAGGGTCGACCGGAACATCCGCCTGGCGATACGCGCGAGAACGAGCACCGCGAGCGTCCCCGCGACGGCGGAGGCGAAACGCCATCCCAGTTCGGGGTTGCCGTGACGTACATCGGCGCAGTCGGTGTACCCGAAGATCCATTCCGACGCCGCCATCAGCCACTTGCCCAGCGGCGGATGGACAACGAACCCGGCGCCGTTGCACCCGCTCTTGATATCGGTCAGCTCGTAGCCGTGGGTGAGTAGACCGTAGGCGTCGTGGGTGTAGTAGACCTCGTCGAAGTAGATGCCGCGCGGCTCGGTGAGCTGCCAGAACCGCAGGACGCCGGCGACCGCCGCAATGGCCAGCGACGCGAGCCAGCCGGCGATCCGGTCGGTCGGCATCGGCGGTACCAGCCGGTCCCGTAGTGTCGGGCCGCCGCCGTCGCTTTCGGTGACAGCGGTAGCCCGTGGCTTACCGCTGTCCACGGTCGGATAGGTCGCTGTCACCGCCACCGCATCAATGTAGGTGGTGG
>NZ_CAAAFT010000065.1:18289-31745 GCF_900634765.1 Candidatus Protofrankia californiensis
GAACGACCGTCACCGCCACCGCATCAATGTAGGTGGTGGAACCTGGCAGACTCGGCGGGTGTCCGGAACTCTGATGCTCTGCGGTGCGCCGATCGGTGACGTCCGCGATGCCAGCCCGCGCCTGGGCGAGGTCCTCGCCCGTGCCGACATCGTCGCGGCCGAGGACACTCGCCGCCTGCGCCGGTTGACCGCGGCCCTCGGCGTCACCATCTCCGGGCGGGTGGTCTCCTGCTTCGACGCGAACGAGTCCTCCCGCGCGGACTTCCTGCTCTCCCGGCTGCGTGCGGGAGCCACGGTCGCGCTCATCACGGATGCGGGAATGCCGGCCGTGTCGGATCCGGGTTTCCGGGTGGTGGCCGCCGCCGCCATGGCCGGGGTGGCGGTGACGGTCGTTCCGGGACCGTCCGCGGTGACCGCCGCGCTCGCGGTCAGCGGGTTGCCCACGGACCGTTGGGTATTCGAGGGTTTTCTGCCGCGCCGGACGGGTGAGCGCCGGTCGCGCCTTGCCGAACTGGCCGGGGAGCGGCGCACGCTGGTCATCCTGGAGGCTCCGCACCGGTTGCCCGCGACACTCGACGATCTTACCGCGGCCTTCGGGGCCGACCGCGCGGCAGTGGTATGCCGCGAACTGACCAAGACGTGGGAGGAGATCGTCCGAGACGATCTCGGTGCGCTGGCGGCATGGGCCCATGAGCGGGAAGTCCGAGGAGAGATCACCCTGGTGGTGGCGGGCAGGCCGGCGACGTCCCCGCACGCGGCGGCGGAGCCCGGCACGCCGGCTGCGGCGGCCCGCGCCGTTGTGCTCGCGGCCGAGGTCGCCGCTCGCGAAGCCGGCGGGACACCGCGCAAGGCGGCCATCACGGCAGTGGCGGCCGAGCACGGGGTACCCCGTCGAGTGGTCTACGACGCCGTACTCGCGGCCAAGGCTCGCGGAGATGGTGGGTGAACCGTCCCTGCTCGCCCCTCAGCGGCCCAGGACCTGGGGATTACGGCATCCGGGCCGACGTCCTCGCCCCTCAGCGGTCCGGGATCCGGACCTCCCGGACCTCCCGGATCCGGCAGGAATCCCGAGCGTGAGAAAAGCATGATCGTGCTGCCGTTGGCCCTCTGGAAGCCTCGACGGCGATCAGCAGCCTCGCTGGATGGTCAACGCCTTGACCATGGCAGCCCATTCATAGCTGATCGCGTACGGCCAGCTGCGTAGCCGTGGCGACACGGTGACGAACAGGGCACGACCCTCGTAGCACCGTTTCACCCGGATCCGCGCCCGGGTGTCCTGCGAGGTCCCCACGACGATCAGTACGGATCGCCAGCCGTGACGGGCGGCCAGTTCCGCGGTCATCCGCGCTTCGCCCTGGGTGGTGAGCGGGTTCGGGCGGAAGCAGATCACCTGTACGCCGGGAAGGGCGACCGGGCACGGATCGGCCCCGAACGGGGTCGACACGGCGAGCACCGGCGCATACCCGGCCCGGGCCAGGTCGACCGCCTTGGCCAGCCGGCCGGGGCTTCCGGCGTACATCACGATCGCGTCGACCGGCTCCGGGATGTCCCTGACCGGCCAGACGAACAACCGCCCGGTCGCGGTGAGGAACACCGCGGCGGCCAGACCGATCCCGATCCTGACCCGTCCCCCCGGCGTCCGCACGAATCGGCCCGATATCCGTATGAATCCGCCCGGCATCCGCACGAATCTGCCCGGCATCCTCACGAAGCGGTCATGGTGCGCTGCTGCCCTGCTACCCCGATCCGCGAGCGCGGATAGACCAGCGGGGACTGGGCCCGGTTGGCGGGCCAGACCACGCGGGCAACGCCGTCCTGCCACTGCACGAGATGACTGTGGTGGCCGACCTGCAGTCCGGTGGCCCGGTCGAGGCGGAACCGGCCTAGCAGGGTGGATGTGTCGAGCGTGCGCGCGGCGGCAAGCACGGAACGGTCGTCGGCCCGGCCGTTCGCCCGGATACAGCGGCCCAGAACCAGCCCGGCCGTGTAAGCTACCGCCGCGGTTGCGGCCGGTAGCTGGTCATACATCCGCCGGTAGTAGGCCACGAACTCGGACACGCTCGGCCCGGTGCCGGTCGCCGCGGGCAGTTGCGGTGACCAGGCGCGCGGCCCTAGCAGACCATCGCGGCGATTACGCAGGGTGGTCAGCGCATCGTCGTGCCCGGCGGTGGAGAACGCCGCGGCCCGCCACGGCCTGCGCAGCAGCACTTCGGCCGCGGCCGTCTCGTCGTCCGGATCGCCCTGGACGATCAGGACGTCCGCGGGCGGGAGCCGCCGTGCGGCGATCATGGCGCGGCCGGGGCGGAACACGCTAGAGGTGACCTCGAAGCCCAGCCGGGTCGCGGCGGCCCGCACGACGGAGACGACTTCCAGCGCCCGGTCGTCGGACGCCACCAGCACCGTGACCTTGCGGGCCCGCCGGTCGGCGGCACGGACCGCGGCGAGCAGCCCCCGCGTCCACGTCGAGTGGGGGGAGAGCAGGTTGACGACGTTCGGGAACGCCTGGCGGACGAACCGTGTCGAAGGCGCGCCGATGTTGAACACGACCCGGTCGGTGGCGGCACATGCGGCCAGTGCGCTGCGCTGCCCGTACGGGCCGAAGATGGCATCCGGCTCCGCCGCGGCCGCGGACCGCATCGCCGCCGCGGGATGCGGATACGCATCGTACGCGGTGACGTTGACGTCGTCCCATGGCAGCGGAAGCTGCTCGTCACGGGCCCACAATGTGGCCGCGCGGAGAGTGGCCAGACCGTATGCGGCCGCCGGACCGGTCAACGGAGTCACCAGCGCGACGGTGAGCGACGAGGACATTGGTACCTGTCTACCAGGTGATGGGTCTGCGGTGTCCGGGAGTGTGTCGACGTTGTTATGACACCCGGGCCATGGGAATTCCGTGCCCTGTCACCGGTGGCGCCCCCGCACGCCGGCGGCGGCCCGCGTCCGCGGTTCGTGGTCGTCGTCTCCTACGTCGCGGACTGCCTGGTCGCCACGTCACGGCTGCCCGACTGGGGAGACGATCTCAAGGCGGACGGTATCCGCACCACGCCCGGCGGCAAGGCCCTCAACCAGGCGGTGACCCTCGCCCGGCACGGCGCACACGTCACCGCCCTGGGTGTGGTGGGCGGGGACGCGGTCGGCCGGCGCATCCGGGACGCCCTGACCGGCGAAGGCATCGACGTCACGTCCCTGCACGTCCAGCCCACCGCAGGCCGTCGCGGCCTGATCCGCGCGGCCGCGTAGCCCGCCACCGACCGCGATCATCACGCGGACCGCGACCATCCCGGCACCCTATGAAGAGTTTCGTGTACCCTGCCGCATATGGGGAAACGTCGACAGAACGGGCCGCGGATCACGCTGCCCACCGCGGCGGTCCTTCGGCTCATGCTCGAAAACCCCAGCGCCGACTACTACGGCTTCGCCCTCGCTGAAGCGTCGGGGTTCCCGTCCGGCACGATCTACCCGATTCTCGCCCGGCTCGAGGCCGCCGGCTGGCTGTCCAGCTACTGGGAAGAAGACGACCCGGTGAAACTGGAACGGCCCCGGCGGCGGATGTACCGGCTCACCGGCCACGGCGCCACCGCCGCCCGTGACGCCCTCACCACCACGCTGGGTCGTCTCGGCGCCCTCCCACCGGCCACCCGACCCCAGCCAGGAACGGCATGACCCCCCGCCGCAACCAACGTGACGTAGTCGTCGCCGTCGCCGCTGTCGGCGCCGCTGTCGGCGGCGACGCCGGCACCGCCGTCGCCGCCGCCGGCTTCGTCGGCAGCGTCCTCAGCCGAGCACTCAAACGACCTCGCTCGGCGGCGGGTACTTCTCCGCAAGGTGACAGAGCGCGGCTGCCTGTTCGTGAGCTCTCTCAGGTCACCGTCCGCAGGTTGCGAAGGCTGGCGCAGGCCTGCCGGGCCGCGGACCCCCTGGTCGACTACCTGCTGACCCGGGCTGTACACCAGCTCCCCGCGTCCTACCAGGACCGATACGCCGAAGAATGGTCAGACCATCGCCACCACCTGCGAGGCCTACGACTGCTGTGGTGGGCCCTGTGCGTACGCGTCACCGACCCGTAGCGCCCGCGAACTACGTCCCGCGCAGCTTCCGTCCACCGGCCAGCAACCACCACAGCCCAGCCGGCGAGCACCATCGATCGTCACGTGACGACCATGCGAACAGCTCCCCCGATTCCCTATGAAGAGTTCCGGATAGAGGAGATAGCCGGTGCCTTCCCCTTGGCTCACCAGTCTGCGCGCCATCGTGCAACCTGTCGTCGGCGTCCTCCCCGCGATCCTGATCGTGCTGTTCGCCGGCCTCCTCGCTCTCCTCGGCCTTCTGGTCGGAGCCGACCGGCGCGCCTACGCCCTGGACTACGCCGACCGTCTCATCGACCTCGCCGCCGTCCTCGTCGGCCACCCTCGCCCCAGCCCTCCACGACCCCGGCAGCGGAGTCCGGCAGCTTGACACCGTAGACGCATCGGATGTCCTGCTGTCTTCTGGATCCTTGCGGTCTCGGGCCGGTTGCGCGTCATCCGTAGGATCGGTCCAGGATGCGGCTCCCACCATGGGTACGGTCCATGTCCACAGGGTGTGGTTCACACGCCCCCAGGACGGGCTGAAGGCAAAGCGATCATGTTTTTCATGGTCGGGATCCTGTCGGCTCCGGGGTTCCTGCAGGATCGGCGAAGCCGGTCGGGAAGTCCGGGCCGGTCGGGGAGGTCCGGAAGCCCGTCAGGGAAGGCTGGAAGCCGGTCCGGAGGCCCAGAAGCCGATCCGGCAGGTCCGGGAGGCCCACGGCCGGGTCTCCAAGGGGATGGAAGGGTGGGTGAGCGGTATATGGCACGCGACGGTGGACGTCGTGGCGACCCTCCGCCCGCGCCGCCGCCGCTGTCGGTGGAGGCGCGGGCGGAGGTGGTCGACAGCCACTGCCACCTTGACATCATGGGCGGCGACGTGGACGCGGCCGTCGCGGCGGCGCAGGCCGTCGGCGTCCGGCGGCTGGTGACCGTGGGAGTCGACCTGCCGACCAGCCGCTGGCAGGCGCAGGTCGCGGCCGGGCATCCCGACGTCTACGCCGCGGTGGCGATCCACCCGAACGAGGCCGCCGGGGGTGTCAGCGAGGAGACGTTCGCCGAGATCGCCGAGCTGGCCGCCGCGCCGAAGGTGCGGGCGGTCGGGGAGACCGGCCTGGACTACTACCGCACGCCACCCGAGCGGCACGCCGCCCAGCAGGACAGCTTCCGCCGCCACATCGCGATCGCCAAGCAGACCGGCCGTACCCTCATGATCCATGACAGGGATGCGCACGAGGACACACTGCGCATCCTCACCGAGGAAGGCGCGCCCGACCGGGTGGTCTTCCACGCCTTCTCCGGGGACGAGACCATGGCGAAGGTCTGTGCCGACGCCGGCTACGTGATGTCCTTCGCCGGGAACGTGACGTTCAACAACGCCCAGCGCCTGCGGGACGCCGCCGCCGTGGCACCCCGTGACCTGCTGCTGGTCGAGACGGACGCCCCGTTCCTCACTCCCGTCCCGTGGCGGGGCCGACCGAACAGCCCGTACCTGATACCGCTGACGCTGCGGGCGCTGGCCGCCGCCCGGGGGGAGGACGTCGATACCCTCGCGTCGGCGGTCGCCACGACCTCTGAACGGATGTTCGGACCCTGGTAGCCCCCGGTCCGCGCCCTCCTGATCCGCGCCTTCCCGACGGCCTGCTCACACCGGCGGACGTACGGTCGATCAGCGCCGCTGTCGGCGTGCGGCCGACCAAGCGCCGCGGCCAGAACTTTCTCGTCGACCCGAACACCGTCCGTCGACTGGTGCGCCTGGCGGGCGTGGGGCCGGACGAGACCGTCCTGGAGATCGGTCCCGGGCTGGGCTCGCTGACCCTCGGGCTGCTGCCGGCCGCCCGCCGGGTCGTCGCGGTCGAGGTGGACGAGCCCCTGGCCGCGGCACTTCCGGCGACCGCCACGGCGCGGCTTGGGCCGCAGCTGGCAGCCCGCCTGACCGTGCTGGCGGCGGATGGGCTGCGCCTGGAGCCCGTCGACATCCCCGGCGACCCGCCGAGCGTCCTCGCCGCGAACCTGCCCTACAACGTGGCCGTACCGCTGCTGCTCGGCGTGCTTGAGCGCTTTCCGTCGGTCGGGCGCGGGCTGGTCATGGTGCAGGCCGAGGTCGCCGACCGGCTGACCGCGTCGCCGGGCGGTCGGGTGTACGGCGTGCCGAGCGTGAAGATGGCCTGGTATGCCTCGGCTCGTCCGGCCGGCCCGGTGCCGCGGGCGGTGTTCTGGCCGCAGCCCAACGTCGACTCGTCCCTGGTGGCGTTCACCCGCCGTGATCAACCAGGGTCGCCGCAGTTGCGCCAGTCTGTTTTCGCCGTGGTGGACGCGGCCTTCGCGCAGCGCCGCAAGACCCTGCGGGCGGCGTTGTCGGGCTGGGCGGGGTCGGCGCGCCAGGCCGAGCGTCTTGCGCTTGCCGCGGGCGTCGACCCGTCCGCCAGGGGCGAGATCTTGGACGTGGCCGCCTTCACCCGCCTCGCCCTCGCCCGTCTCGATCCCGGGTACGAGTGGCCGCGAGCCGGCCACTGACCGACGAACTGGCGTTGACCAGCGCTTCCCCGTACCGGCCCGCGCCGGAAGTGCCGGTACGGAAGATCGACAGCGGTCTGGCAGGGCGGCACGTCCCCGTGGCCTGCCTCAGCGTCCTCTCCCGCATCCCGCGGCGACGGGAGGGGGCGCTGCGGGGAACAGGGGCAAAAGATGTTATCCATATGACGTCCGCTGTGGGGGTAGATGTCCGTACAGGTCCGTTGTTTCGGCCGTCGCAGCGGAACGGATCAGGGTGGGGGGTGAGCATGTGTCCGAAGACACCGAGCCGCGGGCCAGGAGCCTGCTTCCCTGGGAGGGAGTCCCCGGGACCGACCGGCCGCCCGGAGCGGACGCGGCAGACCAACAAGGCCGTGATCGGTTCGTGCGGTCGGCTGCGAGCCCGCCGAACGACGGTGTCCGATCGGCGACCCGGGGATCTGGGCCTCCCGGACCTTCCGGATCGGCTGTACCGATCCGGGAGGAACTCCGAGCGCGAAAGAATCATGATCGCGCTGCCCTTGGCTCCTCGACCGGCGGGCCGGCGTCCGCGCGGCGCGGCGGACAGGGAGCGGACAGGCCCGACAGCGGTGTTCCGCCCGATCCCGCAGGCTCGGCCATCCGGGTGTTGCGGGGCGCCGCAGCGAACCGGACAGCTGTTGCGCAACGGCATTCTCGGACGGGCGTGGCACTGACGATCGTCATGGTGGTGTGCGTGTTCGGTGCGCTTTTCGGCATCGCTGTGACGCTGGGAAGTCAACGACCACATGCCGTGACGGATCGGCCTGTAACGGGCGCGAAGCCGGTCGACGGCGAACCCCCGCCTCCGGCGTCGTTCACCACCGCCACGCCACCGGCCGCGGTTACGGTACAGGTGGCTCCGTCCGACATTGCGGCGGACTCGGGTCCGGTCATCCCGACGGCGACTCCTCCGGCACCCCCAGCACCCCCGGCACCTGCTTCGGGCCCGTCCGTGACGTCGCCGGGCGCTGTGTCCGCCAGACCGTCCACGGTGATGCCCAGCGTCACGTCGTTGCAGCCACCGCCGGCCGAACCGCCCTCGTCCGCCCCGTCGTGCCGCCCGGGTCAGGGGCGCGGCCGTCGACCGCAGGACTGTTGACCGAACTTCCGGTGGGCTCCGCGCGCGAAAGGACGAAGGGTTACCCGGCGGCGGTCATGGACATGTCCCCGGGGCCTCCGCCGGCGAAAGGACGATCACATCCTTGACACGGTAGAGGCCACTGGTTCAGGGGCCTCCGCGCGTGAAAGGACGACGATCGCTCGTTCTTCGCCCAGGTGACTTCCCCGGGGCCTCCGCGTGCGAACAAATGATGATCGCGCGCTCTTCGGCTGGTGGGCGGCTGCGTGTGAGAACGTTCTCAGCGCACGCGGTCGCTGCGGTGCGCGCCTGGGACGAGCTCGAGCTCGACGGTGAGGTTGGGGCGTGCCACGGTCTCGCGGGCGTGTGGCAGGGCGATCTGTTCGATCTCGGAGCGGATCCGGTGGATGTCCGCATCGGGTTGCACGGCCACGACCACCTGCAGCAGTGGGTGCTCTTCGCTGCCCAGCAGCCGCGCATGCACCTGCCGGACGCCGTCGGTGCCGGCCAGCTCGTTGCCCACCGCCGCTGTGAAGGCCCGCCCGTCCACCCGGACGCGCCCGAACCTGTCGTCCATCACATGCAGTGCGGACAGCCGGCCCGAGGAGAACTGCGCCGACAGCCAGATCAGCGCCAGCAGCACGATCGCGGCCGTGGCCACTCCCACCACGGGCCAGAACCACGCGTGGCTGGTGGCGAAGGCCCGGTTGCCTGGGGTGAGCGTCGGCCGGTTGGCGACGTCCGTCCCGAACACACCGTTACCGGCAAGCAGGGCGACCACTCCGGCACCCAGCAGTATCAGCCCCAGCAGGGCGAACATCACCCGGTTGAACTGGTCGATCCCGCGTGTGACCGGACGCCTGTTCGGCCGGGACGGGCCCGGTGGCCCTGCCGGCTCGATGCTCTCCACCTCGCCTGGCCCTGTCGGTGCTCCCAGATGGGGGATCGGGCTGTCGGCCCGCGGGTCACTGACCGGGGTGGTGGTTGCGCTCATTGTTCGTTCTCCCGGTCGTTGGCTGGATCGGGCTTGGTCAGGTCCAGGCCCACCGGATACGGCCCGCGTCGCGCCGGCGCGCCGAAGTTGGCCTCCGTCACCGACGTGGACGTGGACCCCCCCGACGCCTCGGGGGCTGCGGTGAAGGACGACGCCGTGAAGGACGCGCCCGGCGCCGTGGGAGGCGTTGTGGGAGGCGTGGGCGGCACCGTGGGAGGCGTGGGCGGCGTTGTGGAACGCGGGGCGGGTTCCGGCACGACGTTACGGTCACGGGCGGGGCGACGGGAGGTCTTCACCTTCGTTTTCGGTGGTGCCACCAGATCGAACGACGCGAGGTGTTCACGGACCCGGTCGAGCACCTGTGCCGGTGTGTCCGCGCTGCTGCGGGGGTGCAGCTCGACCATGATTGTCGCGGTGCGTCGCCGGAGGTGCACCTTTGCCCGGCTCACGTCGTCCACCTCCGTGACGGCGCTGCCCAGCGAACGGCTCAGACCGGAACGGGAGACGAAGCCCCAGGTGCCGGTCGAGATCGGCCGTAGCGCGAGCCATTCCGCCGGGCCACGCCGTATCCCCAGGGTGAGCAACAGCACTCCGGCTATGATCAGGACAACGGCGAGAACCGTCGGGCCTGTGTCGGACCAGGTGTTACGTGCCATGACGTCGACGGCTGACCGCCAGTCGACGATGGCGTACCCGTTGTCCAGGGCCGCGTTCACCATCTCGACTATCGCGATCACGCCGGCCGCGGCAAGGACCGCTGCCAGCAGCGCCGCGACAATCCGGTTCGTCAGGCGCACAGTGGTGACCTTTCGTAAGCTATCGCACCCGGGCGCCCGGGTCTGAGCCGAGATCCAACGCGGAGACGTCGATGTCGAGGCGGGTGACCCGAAGACCGGCGAGATCGGCCACATGCCCGGTTACTCGCGTTCGCACTCCCACGCATATCTCCATGATTCGGGCAGGGTACCGAATGGACAACGACATGGAAATCCGAGCCGTGCCCCGGCCGACGCGGGCTGACACCCGGGGAGGGTGGTCGTTGCCGGCCGACCGGGCCCGCCCGGGGAACCTGTGCCACAGACCCCCGACGGATTCGATGTCCCGCACAGCCTCGGCGGCGATTTTCTCGACGACCCGATCGGCGATGAGCAGCCTTCCCCGGATGGCCGGATCGGCTCTGCTCCCGGTGCGGTGGCCGGTGTGCTCGTCGATCCCGCCCGGATCCGTCTGCCGCACCGGATCCGCCGGTTGAACCAGGCCGACGCCCGCCGGCCTGACCGGCACCGTGCGCACCGGGGTCTGTGGATTCACCGGGGTTCCCGCCGCCGGTCGCCACCGAGGTACCGGGTGAGGTCGACCTCTCCGTCCACCACCTTGCCGACGAGGAGGCCGATTGCCCCGAGCAGTAGGACGATCAGAAAGTCGCTGAAGTCGCCGACGGCGAGCGCGAGACCTGAGACCAGTCCCGCGATGAGACCGAGTGCGCCTGATCGCATCGGAGCCTCCTGTTGTCGAAGGGGTTGTACGCACACCGTGAGTAAAGATCCATCGGACGCGGTCCACCGGCCTAGCGCACCCGCGGGGGCTAACACACCGGTCAGGTAGTCACACGTCCCGTTTCGATCAAGGGATTGAGTGTGGAAACGGCTGCTATCACGACCGTCTACTCCCTCACTTTCATGATTCGACGGTTTTCAATCATGGATCCTTGGCCGACTTCGGAGCGGATCTGCGCTACTTGACCGACGCCCTAGCGCACCCGCGGGGGCCGGCGCGATCCTGTCCGCCGCCGCTGGATCGGCTGCCGCCGGATCCAGCCGACGACGAGCGCAAGGCCCGACCGCTTGCGGTACGCCGTCACCTCGCCGCAGGTGGGTCGCGGCGACCGCTGCGTGCGCAGAGCGTGCAGGCCCGATACGAATGCGTCAGGATCTCCGCCGAGATCCGGATGGTTCTCGCGGACGAACCTGCGGATCTCGGCGCGGTGGACGGCGGTGTCGGGCGTTGCCTGGCGGTGTTCGGACGCCATGTTCACCGTCTCTTTCGTTGTTCACCGTCCCTGTTCGTCCGCCGTCCCTGGAGCGCCCACAGTCCCTCGTTGCCTCACTCCTCTTTCGTCCTGCCTGTTGTCTCATCCTCTTTTGTCCTGTCGTTTCTTCCCGTTTCCTGCCCCTGCGGACGCCGCTGGGGGCGCCGATGCACTCCTGCGTTTCCTTCTCGCAGGCCCGGGCTGCCCCGGCTGTTCGGGTTGCCCGCGGTCGGCGGTCGCGCCCCCGGATCCCGGCCCTGATCTGGCACCGGCCTCGTCCTGAGTGCCGGCGGTATCGACACCAGCGGTACTGCTGGCGGTACTGCCGGTAGCAGCGGCAGTGGCGGGTCCGTCCGGGGGGAGTTCGAGATCGTCGACCACGACGTCGATCCGCTCGCATTCCGGCGCCACCGCCGTAACCGCCGAGCGAACCTGGCCGGCGACCTCGGCCATGGTGGGGCCGAACCACGCGACGACATGGACGGCGACGCCCCCCGGTGCCTTGCGGACGCCGACGACACGGCGACCGGGAAGGTAGCAGGCCACGTCACCGGTTGCTCCGGCGGAAAGCGCGGCCACCGCTGGGCAGCCGGCAACCGCGGCCGCGATTGCGGCCGGTCGGCTGGACACAGCCAGGCGGACCATGATCTCTACTGCGCCTTCTCCACTGCCTCTGCTGCCTCTGCTGCACTCGGGCTGCTGCACTCGGGCTCTACTGCACTCGGGCCGGCTGTCCCTCGTCCTCTTCGGGGATGAAGATGTCGTCGACGGCGATGTTGACCTCGGTGACCTCCAGGCCGGTCATCCCCTCGACGGAGCTGACGACGTTGCCGCGGATCGTCTGGGCCAGGTCCACGATCGACACGCCGTAGTCGACGACGACGTCGAGGTCGATCGCGGCCTGGCGTTCGCCGACCTCGACTCCCACTCCCTGGGACACGTTGCGCCCGGACGAGCCGGGTATGCGCTGCCGCAGCGAGCCGACCGCGCGGGCGCCGCCGGAGCCGAGGTTGTGGACGCCTTCGACCTCCCGGGTCGCCACGCCCGCGATCTTGCGGACGACCGAGTCCGCGATCAAGGTCTTCCCCCTGCCCGTGACGAGTTCGGTGGATGCCCGCCGCGACACCCCGGCGCCGTCACCCTGCGGCGACTCGCGGGTCGCGGTAGCGGTCTTCTCGGTGGTCGTCGTGCTCATGACGTGCCTCCGCCCTCGTCGGAATCGCTCGTTGTAGCTCCGGTCCTGGTGATCGGTCGTGGGAATCGGGGATGAGTCCTGAACCGGATCGGCCGGTCGTGCTCGGCGTGGCCAACTGCTGGCGTGACCAACTGCTCGTGTGCATCGTCTTACCCGGCGGTGGCGAGGGCACTCGCCTCTTACCGGCCGGATAGGTTCGTTGGTGCCCGGTGTCAGAACACGCCCCAGGAGTGAAGGAGAGTCCGCTGTCTCGGTCTCACCAGCACCCTTCCGGTGCCGCCGGCGCCGATCGGCCGCCCGCGCCCGTTCCGGGTAGCCGGGTGACTGTTCGTACGCCGGCCAAGGTCAACCTGCATCTCGGTGTCGGGCCGCGCCGCGACGACGGCTACCACACGGTCATCACAATCTTGCAGGCCGTATCGCTCTACGACGAGATCACGGTGACTGCGGTCGACGATGCCGCGGTCGACCCGGACACCGTGGAGCCCGCCGTGTCCGTGGAGGTCACCGGTGAGGGTGCCGCCGGGACCGCGTTGCCGGCTGCCTCGCCGTCCGGTTCGTCCGGGCTGCCCAGCTCGTCCTCGTCGTCCGGTGACACCGCGGCGAGCTCGGCCGCGGCCCGGATCTCCCTGGTCCCGACCGGGGTGGACAACCTGGCCGTCCGCGCTGCCCACGTACTTGCCGCGCGTGCCGGTGTGCGGGGGGCGGCGGCCCACATGACCATGGCCAAGGGCATTCCGGTCGCGGCCGGGATGGCCGGCGGCAGCGCTGACGCGGCCGGTTCGCTGGTCGCCTTCGACGCTTTGTGGGGCACCGGCCTGGATCGGTCGGTCCTGTCCGAGCTCGCCGCCGGACTCGGTAGCGACGTGCCGTTTCCGCTCACCGGTGGGACGGCGCTGGGCACCGGCCGCGGCGAGCAGCTCACGCCGGTGCTCGGGCGCGGCGAGTACCACTGGGTGTTCGCGCTGGCCGACGGCGGCCTGTCCACGGCGTCGGTCTACGCCGAGTTCGACCGGTTGTCCCAGGGGCGTCTGCGTACCGAGCCCACCCCACCCGACGCGGTGCTGGCCGCGTTGCGCACCGGTGATCCGGTCGAGTTGGGCAGGGCGCTGGTGAACGACCTGCAGCCGGCCGCGCTGCGGTTGCGTCCGTCGTTGCGCCGGGTGCTGGAGACCGGCGTCGAGCTCGGGGCGGTTGGCGCCATCGTCAGCGGGTCCGGGCCGACCTGCGCTTTCCTGGCGCGGGACGCGGCGCAGAGCGTGGCCTTGGCTGCGAGCCTCGCCGGGATGGGCGTGTGCCGGGCGGTGCGCCACGCGCACGGTCCGGTGTCGGGCGCTCGCGTGGTCGATCCGGGTGCCCCCGGGTGAGCCCGCTGGTGACCGGGTGAGCCGGCTGGTGAGCGGATGACCGGATGAACGGCGTCCTGGTGACGATGGAGGCGGTGGTGGCCGCCTTCGGCACCCGTACCCTGCTGGACGGGGTGAGCCTGGGCATCGGGACCGGTGAGCGCATCGGTGTGGTCGGCCGCAACGGAGCGGGCAAGAGCACCCTGCTGACGTTG
>NZ_CAAAFT010000066.1:0-3404 GCF_900634765.1 Candidatus Protofrankia californiensis
CCTCGACGAGGTCTGCGAGCGGGTCTGGGAGGTCGTCGACGGCCGGGTGGACGCCTACGACGGCGGTTACTCCGCGTATGTGCTTGCCCGGGCGGAACGGGCGCGGCAGGTCGATGCCGCCGAATCGCGGCGGCAGAACCTGCTGCGCAAGGAGCTGGCCTGGCTGCGCCGGGGTCCGCCGGCCCGCACCAGCAAGCCGCGCTTCCGGATCGAGGCGGCCAACGCCCTGATCGCCGACGAGCCGCCTGCCCGCGACACCCTCGGCCTGCGCACCTTTGCCGCCTCGCGCCTCGGCAAGGACGTCTACGACGTCGAGGACGTGACGCTACGGCTGGGCGGCCGGGCGTTGCTCACGAATGTGACCTGGCGGCTGGGCCCGGGGGACCGGGTGGGTCTCGTCGGGGTCAACGGCAGCGGCAAGACGACGCTGATGCGCCTGCTGACGGGGCAGGTGGGCCCGGATGCGGGCACTGTGCGGGTCGGCAGGAGCGTGCGTCCCGCCATGCTCTCCCAGGAGATCCGTGAGCTGGACCCGGACCTGCGCGCACTGGAGGCGGTGGAGCAGGCCGGCCGGGTGCTGGAGGTGGGTCGCGGCCGGGAGGTGACCGCCGGTCAGCTCCTGGAGCAGTTCGGCCTGCCGTCGGCCCGGCAGTGGACGCGGGTCGGTGACCTCTCCGGTGGGGAACGCCGCCGGCTGCAGCTGCTGAGGCTGCTCATGGAACGGCCGAACGTGCTGCTGCTGGACGAGCCCACCAACGATCTGGACACCGACACGCTGGCGGCGCTGGAAGACGTCCTGGACTCCTGGCCGGGCACGATCGTTGCCATCAGCCATGATCGTTACTTTCTAGAGCGAACCTGTGACACGATCTTCGCCATGCTCGGCGACGGGTCACTTGTCATGCTGCCCGGCGGGGTGGACGAATACCTGTCCCGGCGGGAGCTTGCCACCACGCAGGCCGGGACAGCCGGTGCCGCCGGCACCGGCACTACCGTCGATTCTGGTGCTGGCTCCGGTGCCACCGCCGGCGCCGGGGCCGGTTCGCTGTCGGCCGGGCAGGTACGGGTCGCGCGCAAGGAGCTGACCCGGCTCGAACGGGCCCTGGAGCGACTGGCCCGGCGGGAGACCGCGCTGCATGCCGCACTTGCCGAGGCGGCCACCGATCACCAGCGCCTGCTCGCCCTGGATGCCGAGCTACGCGAGGTCGTCGCCGAGAAGGCCCGCACCGAGGAGGCCTGGCTGACCGTCGCATCCGACCTTGAGGACGCCTGACGCACCGTCCTCAAATCGTCGCGAAGCGACCCCACCCGGATGTGTGTTCCATTCGCGATCATCATTGGATGATCGCGAAGCCGTGGGTGGACAGCAGCCCAGGAAGCCGGGGTCCCCAAATCGTCGTGAATCGACTATTCGGGGGAAGCAAGCTTTGCCTTCAGGCGTTCGTGATCGGGCCAGCGGACGTCGTGGACGAGCCGCAACGTTTCCATCAGCTTGATGAGGTAGGCGCTGGAGTCCACCTGCCAGGGCTTGACCCCGTGGCGGGCCAGGGTGGGGTCGGCATGGTGCAGGTTGTGCCAGGACTCGCCCATCGACAGGATGGCAAGCGGCCAGACGTTGCCGGAGTGGTCCCGCGACTTGTACGGGTGCTTGCCCGCGACGTGGCAGATGCTGTTCGTCGACCATGTGACGTGGTGGAGGACGCACACCCGGACCAGGCTCGCCCAGAAGAACGCCTGCACCGCCGCTTCGAAGGAGCCGCCCCACAGGCCGCCGATCAGCGCCGGGGCCGCGAGGCTCACCCCTGCGCAGAGCCCGAACAGGTGGCTGACGCGGACGATGTCGGCGTCGTCGAGCAGGTCCGGGGCGTACCGGCGCTGGTCGGTCTGTTCGACGTCGAACAGCCAGCCGATGTGGGCGTGCCACAGGCCCTTGGTCAGGGCGCGGACGCCGGTGCCGTACCGCCACGGCGAGTGCGGGTCGCCGTCCCGGTCGCTGAAGGCGTGGTGGCGCCGGTGGTCGGCGACCCAGCGGATGACCGGACCCTCGATCGCCATGTTGCCGGCGACGGCGAGCGCGATGCGTATCGGCCTGGAGGTCTTGAACCCGCGATGGGTGAAGTAGCGGTGGAAACCGATGGTCACCCCATGGCCGGTGATCGCGTACATGACGGCGGCGAGGATCACGTCGCGCGGACTGATCCATCGGCCCCACAGCAGCGGTACCGCGGCGGCGAGGGCTGCCAACGGTATGATGATGACCATGGCGAGGGTGACCTGTTCCCCCCGCGCTTTCAGCGTGGATTTCGGCGCTACGGTGTGGTGGGTGGGCGCACTCGCCCGGGTCGCAGGGGCCGCGGCACCCATCGGGTTCACCGTATCGGTAGCGGTCATGACATAACCCCGTCCATCAGTGCCGTCCGCCGGTTTCGTTGTCGCGATGGTTTCCGTTGGGACACCGTAGCTCGCGACGGTAACGCGCGGTGCCCGCGGCGGGGAACATCGCAGAAAAACAATTCCGCGTGTCCGGGGATCTGCGGGTCAGGGCGCGGTACTTGTCGCAGGGAGTCGGCGGGAGCGGCGGGCGGCGTCCGGGTGCCGTAGTGGGCTGGGAGCCGTAGCGGTGCCCCGAGTCCGAGAAAATCATGATCGCGTCCTCTTTGGCTCTCCCGTACCTGGGGACCTGGGCCTCCGGCAGCGCGAGAAAAGTATGATCGCTCCGCCTTTGGCCCTCCCGCGGTGATACACTGCCAAAGATTTTTCCTCGGTCCGCCGTGGTGTAATTGGCAGCACGGAAGATTTTGGTTCTTCTAGTCCACGTTCGAGTCGTGGCGGCGGAGCTCGGGGTTCGATCGGTGGGCGTGCTGGTCCGCGCGAACTATTTCCGCTCGTCGGAATTGTCCGCGATATCCCCTGGTCGCAATCCGGTAAGCTCGACATGCATCGAGTTGATGTCCACGATCAGGGGAGCTCGTGTGACCCAACCACGTCTGGCGGCGGTTGTCGTCCTTGCCGCGGGTGAGGGTAAGCGGATGCGGTCCGCAACCCCCAAGGTGCTCCATCGTGTTGCCGGGCGCACCCTCCTGGAGCACGTTCTCGTTGCGGTCACTCCGCTCGGGGCCGACCGGCAACTGGTGGTCGTCGGGCACGGGCGCGAGCAGGTGATCACGGCGCTGGCCGATCGCACACCCGAGGTCGCACCGGTCGTGCAGGCCAGCCAGCGCGGTACCGGCCACGCTGTCCGGGTCGCCCTGCCCGCGGCGCCGGACATCCGGCCGGACGATCTCGTGGTCGTCGTCCCGGGTGACACCCCGCTGTTGACCAGCACGACGATGTCGGCGCTGGTCGCGACGCATGCGCGCGAGGGTGCCGCGGCGACGGTGCTGACCGCGCAGGTGGCTGATCCC
>NZ_CAAAFT010000067.1:0-3044 GCF_900634765.1 Candidatus Protofrankia californiensis
CGCCTCGGTCGGCCCCTACACGCACCTGCGCCAGGGCACCCACGTCGGACGGGGGGTCAAGCTCGGCGCGTTCGTGGAGACGAAGGCGGCGGAGATCGCCGAAGGGGCGAAGGTACCGCACCTGGCCTACGTCGGGGACGCGGTGATCGGCGCGCGTAGCAACATCGGGTGTGGCACGATCGTTGCGAACTACGACGGCGTTGCCAAGCACCGCACGGTGATCGGTGCGGATGTCAAGATCGGAAGTGACACCGTGCTGGTCGCACCGGTCCATATTGGTGACGGCGCGTATACCGGTGCTGGTTCGGTCGTGACCGAGGACGTGCTGCCGGGTGCACTCGCGGTCCGGGAGGGCCGGCAGCGGACGATCGAGGGATGGGTGGAGCTACGGCGTCCGGGCACGGCGGCGGCGCGGGCCGCGGCTTCCGCGCGGGGGTATGCCGAACAGTCACGTGACGACGGCGACGCGGGCAAATTGGATCACGCAGGACCGACTCCCGTCACGGTTGCCGGTATTTCCGACAACGGGCGTCGAACGTAGGAATCTGCCGCGGTGCGAAGGACCGACCATGACGGAGCGGGACGAGGGTGGAGAACCTTTGATGGCCTACCAGACGGAGAATCGGCGTAACCTGATGCTTTTCGGTGGCCGTGCGCACCCTGAACTGGTGGCGGAGGTTGCCCGGGAACTCGATGTCGAACCGGTTCCCACCAGCGCGTATGAGTTCTCCAACGGAGAGATTTTTGTCCGGTTCGAGAAATCCGTCCGCGGGTGTGACGCGTTCGTGCTGCAGTGCCACTCCTCGCCGGTGAACACGTGGCTCATGGAACAACTCATCATGGTGGACGCGTTGAAGCGCGCCAATGCGAAGCGTGTCACCGTGGTCGCGCCCTTCTACCCCTACGCCCGGCAGGACAAGAAGCACCGCGGCCGGGAGCCGATCTCGGCCCGGCTGATCGCCGATCTGTTCAAGACCGCCGGCGCGCACCGGCTGATGTCGGTGGACCTGCACACCGCCCAGATCCAGGGTTTCTTCGACGGCCCGGTGGACCATCTGTTCGCGCTGCCGCTACTCGCCGACTACATCGAGGCCAAGCTCGACACGTCCGCGGTCACGGTTGTGGCCCCGGACGCCGGCCGGGTCCGGGTGGCCGAACGCTGGACCGACCGGCTCGGCTGCCCGCTGGCGATCATCCACAAGCGCCGTGACCGGGACGTCCCGAACCAGGTGAAGATGTTCGACGTGGTGGGTGAGGTCAGGGGCCGCACCTGCGTCGTCGTCGACGACATGATCGACACTGCAGGCACCATCACCAAGGCGGCGGAGTCGCTGCGCGAGCACGGCGCGACCGATGTGATCGCCGCGGCAACCCACGGTGTGCTCTCCGGCCCGGCCGTGGACCGCCTGAAGAACTCCGAGATCAGCGAGGTCGTGCTCACCAACACCCTCCCGCTGCGCAGCGAGGCCCGCATCGATAAGATCACCGAATTGTCGATCGCGCCGTTGCTGGCCGCCGCCATCAGGGCGGTTTTCGAGGACGGTTCGGTGACCGAACTCTTCGGCGGCGACGCGTGACCGCCGCCCGGTGATCCCTGCGGCGCACGGCGTCAAGAAGACTGCTGGCTAACGGCGTCTGTGCTGGGCTTGGGTAGCGTGTACGTCCTGCGTACGGCTGTGCTTTTCGTGCTGGCCGCGCTTGCCGAGATCGGCGGGGCGTGGCTGGTGTGGCAGGGGATCCGCGAGCATCGAGGCATCCTGTTCGTCTGCGGCGGACTGATCTCCCTGTGCGTCTACGGCTTTGTCGCGACGCTCCAGGCGGAGGCGTCCTTCGGACGTGTGCTGGCCGCCTACGGCGGTGTGTTCGTCGCCGGATCCCTTGTCTGGGGCGCTGTCGCCGATGGTTACCGGCCCGACCGCTACGACGTTACCGGCGCGTTCGTCTGCCTGATCGGGGTCGGCCTCATCATGTTCGCGCCCCACCGTTGACGAGTTCCACCCGACAGATGCCCGGAGTGTGGTGTTCCTGCCGGGTGGTGTGCGCAGGCCGTCCTACTCGGCGGGTGACACCGACAGTGGCCAGGTGCCGCCCCGCACGCACCGTCCGGTGGCGAGGTCCCAGGCCCAGTGGTGGCGCGGACATTCCAGCACACCGTCGATGATGGCGGCGTCGGCGAGGTCCTCGCCGGCATGAGGGCAGTAGCGCTGGATCCGCAGACCGTCGCGCACGATCGTCTCGTCCGACACGGAGCTGTCCCGCCGAAGCTGCCAGGTCACCACCGGAGTTTCGCCATAGCGCAGCAGGCCCATCAGGGTGACGTCGAACAGGTCCGGATCGCGCCGCAGCTCTATCCGCATCGACAGCAGCGCCTCCTCCCAGGTCGCCTCCCCGTCGACGATCGCACGCAGGACGCGCGGTGGGACGCGCAGCTCGTAGCTGCCGGATGGGTCGCCGGTCGTTGCGGCGTCGCCGGATGTGCCGTCCCCGGCTTCGGGTGTCGGTGGCCGGCCCTCCACGACCGCCGGGTGCGGGGGAACCGGCCGGATCATCACCGTCCACTCCCGGGTACCGGAAAGGATGATGAGATCGCGCTGGTAGTTCTCCAACAATGGACGGTTCCGCCGGATCAGCCGGGAGAAGTACGCGTCGAGTTCGATCGTGCTCACCGGTGTGTCAGGGCGTTGCTCGTGAGCGCTCCATTGCGCGCTCCGGCGCCGGGCATAGGCGGCGACGTCGGTGGGTGCCGGTGACGATGCCGCGATCGTCACCGGCTTGCCGCCGACGATGTCGATCCGGTCACCGGGTTGGACGTTGACGATCTCCACCTGTGGAGCCGCTTCGGCGAACGGGGCCGCGACGTCCTCCCAGTGCGGAAAGATCGTCTCGTCGCGGTCGTTGTGGACGCGCAGGAGCGGATCGAGGAAGACCGGCGGACCCGCGCAGGGTACGTAGGCGCGGGCATCGGTCGCGGCGACCGTCCGTACCAGAGTGTCGAGGAGACCGGAACGCACCTGGACGACCTTGTCCCGCATCACCGAGCGGGG
>NZ_CAAAFT010000067.1:3463-14033 GCF_900634765.1 Candidatus Protofrankia californiensis
GCACGGTGATGTCGCTGAAACCGAGGTCGCGCATCTCCCGTAGCAGCTCCCGGGAGCGGAAGGCTGCGCAGAGCACGGGCAGCGACCGGGGAAGCATGCGCAGCAGCGTCCGGTCGAAGTGGTCGGTGTGAGTGTGCGAGACGTACAACGCGTCGTAGGAGCCGGCGGCGACCGGATCCAGCAGGTGTCCGTTGTCGGGAAACGGAAACCAGGACTCGAGGAAAGCCGGGTGAAACCACGGGTCGATGAGCAGCCGGAATTCGTCGTGTCGCACGACGAAACCGGCGTGGCCGATGTAGTCGATGGACCTTTTTTGTGCAGCCGCCGTTGGCATGTCGGTTTCCGCCCCCCTGTCGCGCCTATTGGCGCGGGCCTCGGTCAACGTGCGCTGTCGACTATAGCGAGGGTGGGTTTGCCGCCTGGCGCAGGAACCGGGCCGGGTTACCCACCCACACCTCGGCTTCGGGAACGTCGGTGAGTACGACCGCGCCCATGCCGAGCGTCGACCATGCGCCGACCGTGAGGTTCTCCCGGACAAGCGCGCCCTGGCCGAGGTAGGCGCCGGCCCCGACGTGCACCCGTCCGGCCAGCGAGACCGATCCGCAGATCGTCGCGAAATCGGCGACGACATCGTCGTGGGTGAGCACCGTGTTCGGCATCACCGAAACGTGATTACCAACGGTGACGGATGTGGTCAGGGTCACTCCAGCGAGAAGGACGGAACCGTGACCGAGCGTGCATGAAGGTGGTAGGTGCACGCTCGGGTGGACGACCGTGGCGAAGCGGTCCGGGCCGATGCCGCCGGCGGCCAGGCGGGCGGCGAGTTTGGCCCGTATCGCGCCGGAACCGGGGCACAGGATCACGGCCACATCCGGCATTCCGCCGACCACGTCCGTGCCGCCGATGACGGGCAGGCCGTCAACCTCGGTGCCGTGGCGGGCCGGATTGTCGTCCGTGAAGCCGATCAGCCGATATCGCCCGGCGGCGAGAACGGCCTGCGCCGTCTCGCGGGCGAACCCACCGGCGCCGACCAGCAACAGGGGCTGCAGTGCTTGGGCCGTCATCGGACTGTTATAGCTTATAGCTGTCTGCACACATTGTGCGGCGACGGGTCTACCCGGCTGAGGGCGGATCCGCCGGTCCGCCCTGCGTCCGGTACTCTGAAGGACCGCGTCGTGGCGCCGCCGCTTCCCTTGTTCCATGCGGCGCCGATGTCCACTGAAGATCGTAGGAGGATGAGTACCGCCATGTCCGAGGTCCGCATTGTCGCGGAGCCCCGCACCGAGTTCGGCAAGGGCGGGGCTCGTCGTACCCGCAAGGCCGGCAAGGTCCCGGCCGTCCTGTACGGCCACGGTCAGCCGCCCCGTCACATCTCGTTGCAGGCTCACGATCTTTTTCACGCGTTCAAGACCGATGCCGGTACGAACGTGCTGCTCCGGCTGGAGCTGTCCGACGGGACCCAGCTTGCCCTCCCCAAGGACGTCCAGCGCCATCCGATCAAGGGCAGTTTCGAGCATGTCGACCTGGTCATCATCCGTCGGGGTGAGCGGGTCACGGTCGAGGTTCCGGTGACGCTCGTCGGAAACGCCGAAAGCGACACCCTCGTCGACCAGCAGTTGACAGTTGTCTCGTTGCAGGCGGACGCGACTGACATCCCCGGGTCGATCGAGGTCGACATCACCGGTCTCAAGGCAGGTGCGAACGTCAGCGCCGGTCAGCTCGTCCTCCCGGAGGGTTCGGTGCTGGAGACCGACGCCGAGCAGGTCGTGGTCCAGGGGCTGGCGAGGTTGACCGCAGCCCAGGTGGATGCCGATCTCGCCGGGGGCGAAACGGCCGGTGGGGCCGCGGCCGCCGCGGGCGAGCAGGCG
Organism: Candidatus Protofrankia californiensis; assembly: GCF_900634765.1. NCBI lineage: Bacteria > Bacillati > Actinomycetota > Actinomycetes > Frankiales > Frankiaceae > Protofrankia > Candidatus Protofrankia californiensis. Next base: position 5,332 of record NZ_CAAAFT010000067.1, read on the forward strand.
CAGGCCGGCTCCTCGGCCTGATGACGTTTCCGGCCGGGTGACGCCGCGATGAGTCCGCCGGAAGCCGACGTCGTGGCCACCGGGCCGTGGCTGGTCATCGGACTGGGCAATCCCGGCCCGGCGTATGCCGGCAACCGGCACAACGTCGGATTCATGGTCCTCGACCTGCTGGCCGAGCGGGTCGGGGACCGTTTCCGAACTCATCGGGGACGGGCGGACGTCGCCGACGTTCGGCTCGCCGGGGTGCACGCCCTACTCGCCAAGCCCCGCTCCTTCATGAACACCTCGGGTGGACCCGTAGCCGCTCTGCGTACTTTTTTCAAAGTCGACGTCGGGCAAATCGTAGTCATCCATGACGAGCTGGACATCCCTTTCGGGACGATCCGGCTCAAGCTCGGGGGCGGCGACAACGGGCACAACGGCCTGCGTTCGGTCACCACATCGCTCGGGTCGCGTGACTATCTGCGGGTCCGGGTCGGCATTGGACGCCCACCCGGGCGGATGGACCCGGCCGACTTCGTCCTGCGGGACTTTTCCACCCCTGAACGCAAGGAACTTCCGTTCCTGCTGGACCAGGCGGCCGATGCCGTGGACTCGCTGCTCGGCAGGGGCCTTGAGGCCACCCAGAACACGTTCCACACCTCGACCGCCAGACCTCATCCTTAGCTTTTCTCCAGGGCCCCTCCCTTCTCTCGCCCCGCGAGCCATCCATCTGGATGCCCCGCCCTCGGTCCCTCCCGGCCGTATCCGGTCGGATGGCGATCCTGTCTGTGAACGGCTACGCGGCTCTGGGCGTCAGCCGATGGCGGGCCGGTTTCCGACAGTGGACTGGGAGCGGGCTACGCGACCCTGGGCGTCAGACTCCGCCCGGTTGTCAGCCGACCGCAAGATCGCACCGAAGCATGTAATGATCGCTTTCTGGTCCTGGAAACCTGTTGCCGGCTCAGCTTGACCGCCGTTGTTCTCGGCGCAAGGTCATTTCTCAGCGCAAGGCCACTTTCAATTGCCCTGACAGCCCTGACACGCCTCGGTCAATCTTCAGGGCGCGACAGAGGTGGCCTTTTGCATGTAGGGCATCACTCGTTGTAATAATTTCCCGTAGTTTGCCGCAATCTGTTGTCACCGGGTTCGGTCCGGTCGTCTAATCTGACAGGATGGCACTTCCATCAGGTACGGCTGGATGTGTCACGCGGGCAACACGGAATGCGGGGGACGTCACCGTGTGGTCCGGGCTTGTATTTCCGTGCTCCGTTGCCTTCGGGGGGAAGGTTTAGCCGGTCGGCCTGTCATCTGGGGTCGTCGCGTGGGCGGCGGTCCGGATTTCTGGGGGGATGATTGTGGACCCGTATCGCCGGGTTTCCAGCGGGCGGAATTTGTTTCCGTGCGTTGGGAGTTTCTTTGAATCCGAGTCGGACCGTTTATTTTTTGGCCATCCGGTGGGTGAACCGGTCCGTGACGGTGGGCGGGGGCTGTCATGAGCGGGTCCGGTGGCGGTCGGCGCCGGCTGCGGCTGCGGGTCACCCGCAGCCGCGCGCTGGTCACAGGTGTGGCGGTGGCCGTGGCGGTGGCGGTCGTGGCTGTGCCGCGGCTGGAATCGGATGTGCATGCGACGCCGACCGCGAGCACGGTGACGGAGGCCGATGCCGGTGCGACGACGGCCTCTCCAACGTTGTTGTCCGGTGTGACGAAGCTGTTGTCCGGTGTGACGAACAACATCGGGCAGGCCGCGGCCGCCGTGATCGACCAGTCGACCGTGCCGCTGTCGGCGGCGTCGTGTGATCCGGCGGTATCGGGGAAGATTGTCTGTGAGAATCTGCAGCCGGGTAGTCCGCAGTCGGAGTGGGATCTGGATAATGCCGATGCGGGTGATCCGACGTTGCAGGGTTTCGCGACGGATATCAGTGTGAACGTGAGTGGAACGGTCTCCTTCAAGATTAACAGCACCGCTTCCGCGTATCGGCTTGATATTTACCGGCTTGGTTACTATGGCGGTGACGGTGCGCGGAAGATAGCGACGGTGAATCCGTCGGTGGCGTTTCCGCAGGTGCAGCCGGAGTGTCTGAACGATGCGGTTACCGGTCTGATCGACTGTGGGAACTGGGCGGTGTCGGCGTCGTGGACGGTGCCGTCGACAGCGCTGTCGGGTCTGTATGTCGTGAAGCTGGTGCGTACGGATGGTCAGGGTGCGAGCCACGTGCCGTTCGTGGTGCGGGATGACGCGAGTCATTCTGACATGTTGCTGCAGACGTCGGATTCGACGTGGACAGCGTACAACGCCTACGGCGGTAACAGTCTGTATAAGGGGAGCCCGGTGGGGCGGGCGTACAAGGTGAGTTACAACCGGCCGTATCTGTCGCGGGTGAGCGAGACGGACGGTCATAACTGGATCTTCGCCGCGGAGTATCCGATGATCCGGTTCCTGGAGGCGAACGGGTATGATCTGACGTACACGACGGATGTTGATTCGGCGCGGCGCGGTACTCTGATCAAAAATCATAAGGCGTTTATCTCGTCGGGGCATGACGAATACTGGTCCGGTGAACAGCGGGCGAATGTGCAGGCCGCACGGGACGCCGGGGTGAATCTGGCGTTTTTCGGCGCGAACTCGGTCTATTGGAAGACGCGCTGGGAGCCCAGCATCGACGGTTCGGCGACGAACTGGCGGACGATCGTCTGTTACAAGGAGACGAAGAATTCCAGTCCGCAGGATCCGCAGTATCCGGGGGAGTGGACGGGTACCTGGCGGGATCCGCGGTACAGCCCCCCGAGCAATGGTGGGCGTCCGGAGAACGAGTTGCAGGGCACGTTGTACATGGTGGACCCGCCGACGGATTTCGCGATGAAGATTCCGGCGGCGTTTTCGAAGCTGCGGTTCTGGCGGAACACCTCGGTGGCGAGTGCGACATCCGGCTCGACTGTCACGCTCGCGAACGCCACCCTGGGGTATGAGTTCGACACCGATGCGGACAATGGGTTCCGGCCGGCGGGGGCGTTCGACCTGACCGCGCAGACCGAGACCGTCCAGCACAAGCTGTTGGATTACGGTAGTCAGGTCGGCCCGGGTCAGGTGACCCACAACATGACTCTCTACCGGGCGGCGAGCGGTGCGCTGGTGTTCGGTGCCGGCACCGTCCAGTGGGCCTATGGGCTGGATGCTGTGCATGACGGTCCGTTGACCACGGCGAGCCCGGCGATGCAGCAGGCCACGGTGAACCTGTTCGCGGACATGGGCGTGCGGCCGAAGAGCCTGATCAGCGGTCTGGCCGCGGCTTCGGCGAGTATGGACACCCAGGCGCCGAGCGCCGTGGTGACCTCGACGGCACACGGGGTCGTCGGGCAGTCGTACACCGTGAGGGGTACGGCGACGGATGCCGGTGGTGGTGTGGTCGCGGGGGTGGAGGTGTCGACGGATGGGGGGTCGAGCTGGCATCCGGCGCAGCTCGCCGCAGCCGCATCCAATGTGAGCTGGTCGTACACGTTCATCCCGAACGCGCCGGGCACCTTCGCGCTCAAGGTCCGTGCCACCGATGACAGTGCCAGGTTGAGCAGCCCGGTCACGGCCTCGCTGATCGTCGACGCCCGAACCTGCCCGTGCACGATCTTCGGTAACGCGCTGCCGACCAACCCGGCCGACGCGGACGCGAGCGCGATCGAGGTCGGTGTCCGTTTCCGGACGACGATCGGCGGGGCGATCACCGGGATCCGTTTCTACAAGGGTTCGGGTAACACGGGTACCCACACCGGTACGTTGTGGTCGAACACGGGGACGCAGCTGGCCACGGGGACTTTTAGTAACGAAACTGCGACCGGGTGGCAGACGTTGACCTTTGCCCAGCCGGCGGCGGTGCAGGCGAACACCACCTATGTGGCGAGCTACTACGCGCCCAGCGGCCACTATGCCGGTGACGGAGGTTATTTCACCGGGAAGTCGGCCTACACCGCTCCGTTGCTCGCGTTGCCGGACGGGATGGACGGTGCCAATGGCGTCTTCCGCGCCGGCTCGGCCGGTTTCCCGACGAGCACGTTCAACGGCACGAACTACTGGGTGGACGTGGTGTTCACCGGCGACACATCCACCGACACATCACCACCCCAGATCGCATCGGTGTCCCCGCTGGCAGGTAGTTCCTCCGTGCCGCTGAATACCTCGCTCAAGGCTGTGTTCGGTAAGCCGTTCAACCCGTCGTCGGTGACCTTCACGCTCAAGACGAGCGGCGGTACCTCGGTGGCGGGGACGGTGTCGGTCAACTCGGCGGCGCTGAGCGCGACGTTCACCCCGAACGCGGCCCTGGCGGCCGGCACGACGTTCACGGCGGGGGTCACTGCTGCCGACTACCAGGGGCACGCCATCAACCCCGCGTACACATGGACGTTCACCACCGGCGCCGTCCAGCCGGCACCGGGTACATGCCCGTGCACCATCTGGAGTGACCAGCAGCAGCCCGGCAACGTGACCGTCAACGATGCGTCCGCGCTCGAGCTCGGTGTGAAGTTCCGGGCGAGCCAGAATGGTTGGATCACCGGGATCCGCTTCTTCAAGGGGCCGAAGAACACCGGTACCCACATCGGCACGTTGTGGTCCACCACCGGTACCCAGCTGGCCACGGCCACCTTCACCAATGAGACGACGACGGGTTGGCAGCAGGTCACGCTCGACCCTCCCGTGCAGGTCACCGCGGGTACCACTTACGTAGCCAGCTACCACACCTCCATCGGTTACTATTCGGCGACAGCAGGTTACTTCGCCTCCGGTGGGACGTCGTACGGACCACTCACCGCGCTCGGTAACGGCGTGGACGGGCCGAACGGTGTGTTCGCCTACGGAGCCGGCAGCGTATTCCCGAACCAGAGCTACAACTCGAACAACTACTGGGTGGACGTGGCGTTCTCCCTCACCCAGCCCGCGCCGACACCACCTCGTGTGACAGGGGTCAGCCCGGCGAACACCAGCACGGGCGTCGCGCTCGGAGTGCGACCGACGATTACCTTCGACCGGTCGCTGGATCCGGCCAGCATCACCTTCACCCTCAAGGCCGGTACGACGAACATCAGTGGCTCGGCTGCGTATGACGACGCGACCCGTAGGATCACCTTCACGCCGTCCGCTCCATTGCAGTTCACCACCACCTACACCGCCTCGGTGAACGCGGCCGGAGTAAACGGCGTGGCACTCGCGTCGCCGTACACGTGGACCTTCACGACCGGGACACCCGCCACCTGTCCATGCACGTTGTGGCCCACGTCGACCGTGCCTGCGAATCCGTCCAGCAATGACACCTACGCCTATGAACTCGGCGTCGGATTCCGTAGCGACGTCACCTCCTGGGTTACCGGGGTGACCTTCTACAAGGGCGTTAACAACACGGGTACCCACATCGGGTCGTTGTGGTCGGCGTCCGGTCAGCTGCTGGCGACCGGCACGTTCACCAACGAGACGGCAACCGGCTGGCAGACGCTGACCTTCAGCACGCCGGTGCAGATCAGTGCGAACACCACCTATGTGGCGAGTTACTACGCCCCGAACGGTGGCTACGCGTCAACCCCCGCCTACTTCGCGACCGATGACTGGAACGCGACACCGCTGCACGCCCCTGCCTCCGGCGTGGACGGGATGAACGGGGTCTTCCGCAACGGCTCCGCAGGATTCCCGACAACCAGCTACAACAACACCAACTACTGGGTCAGCCCGGTTGTCGCCACGCAGGAGCCGGTGGCGACCTGCCCGTGCACGCTCTTCAACACCCAGGTTCCCGCGAATCCGTCGAGTACGGACACCGGTGCCATCGAGTTGGGGGTCCGTTTCAGCTCGGACGCCAACGGCACCATCACCGGCGTACGGTTCTACAAGGGCGCGAACAACACGGGTACCCACACCGGGTCGTTGTGGTCGGCGTCCGGTCAGCTGCTGGCGACCGGCACGTTCACCAACGAAACCGCGACCGGTTGGCAGACGCTGATGTTCGCCACTCCGGTGTCGATCACTGCCGCGACGGAGTACGTGGCCAGCTACCACACCGCTGTCGGCGGGTACGCGAATACCGGTGGCTTCTTCAACAGCCAGTACCGGGCCGCTCCCTTGACCGGCCTCGCCGGTGGCAACGGTCTCTACCTTTACGGCGCAGGTGGATTCCCGGTGAATAGTTACGACAACACCAACTACTGGGTGGACGTAATCTTCCAGAAGGCCGGATGATTATGACCATGAGTTACTAAATACCCGGAAGTTACCAAACATCCGGAATTGTCTGTCGGTCGGCGCCGAAGTCCGATCTCCGGCGCCGACCTGTCTTGTGCCCACGTCCACGTCCGTCGGGTCGAGCCGACGTGGGGGTGCCTGTCATGTCAGACCCTGTTGGCATAATTGGCGCAGTCCATCGCGACTGATGATCGCGACTGGTGATCGCATACTGGGGGGTAGCGAATCATGTCGGAAGCAATGGGTGCCGCCGTCGTGGGGGCGGGTTACTGGGGCCCAAATCTCGTACGTAATATCCAGAACTCACCGCGGATGCGGCTTCGGTGGGTCTGCGATCTCGATGTCGAGCGAGCCCGTCGGGTCGTCGGTCCGTACAGCACCGTGCGGACGACCTCCTCACTCGACGACCTGCTGGAAGACCCCGACGTCGTCGCGGTGGCCGTGGCGACTCCGGCGGCGACCCACGCGGATGTCGCCATGCGGGCTCTCGACGCCGGCAAGCACATCCTGGTGGAAAAGCCTCTTGCCTCGTCGTCGGCGGAAGCGGTCAAGCTGGTGGATGCCGCGGAGGAACGCGGACTGGTCCTCATGTGCGACCACACCTACTGCTACACGCCGGCCGTGATGAAGATCCGCGAGTTGGCGCACGCCGGCGAGCTCGGCGACATCCACTACGTCGACTCGGTACGTATCAACCTGGGTCTGGTCCAGCGCGACGTCGACGTGCTGTGGGATCTCGCCCCGCATGACCTGTCGATTCTCGACTTCATCCTGCCCTCGGGCGTGGTTCCGGAGGCGGTTTCGGCGCAGGGCGCCGATCCGATCGGCGCGGGCCGGGCCTGCGTCGCCTATTTGACGCTGTCGCTCACCGGTGGCGCGATCGCCCATGTCCACGTCAACTGGCTGTCCCCTACCAAGATCCGGACTACGATCGTCGGGGGTTCCCGGCGGACGCTGGTATGGGACGACCTCAACCCCACACAGCGGTTGGCCATCCACGACCGGGGTGTGGACCTCAGTTCCGCCGACAGCCTGGGTGACCAGGCCCGGCGCGAGATGATGATCTCCTATCGCAGCGGTGACATGGTCGCCCCGGCACTTGTCGAACGCGAGGCGTTGGCCTCGGTGATGAGTGAGTGGGCGGACGCGATCAGTGAGGGCCGTCCAGCCCGCACGGACGGCCGTGCCGGGCTGCGTGTACTGGACGTGTTGGAAGCCGCGTCCCGAAGCCTCGAATACCACGGCGCGACGGTCCCGCTGCGTGTCGATCGCTGACGCGGTCCGCCCAGCCGGTGCCGCGGCACCCGGTCATGCGCTCATCCTGACGACGGAGGGAAGTACCCGAAGTGGACAGCACCCAGGCGGCAGCGGTGCCGCTGGCAGGGTCCCGATGCCTGGTGACAGGCGGAGCCGGCACGATCGGTTCGTCGATCTGTGACCGTCTGGTCGCTGCCGGGGCGGCGGAGATCGTTGTTGTTGACAACCTGGTCCGTGGCAGAAGGGCCAACCTGGAGCATGCCCTGGCGTCCGGCCGGGTGCGCCTGGTGGAGGGTGACATCCGGGATCGGGCTCTGCTCGCCGAGCTCACGACCGGTATCGATGTCGTGTTCCACCTGGCCGCGATCCGGATCACCCAGTGCGTGGAGGAGCCGCGGCTGGCGTTGGAGGTCCTTGTCGACGGCACCTACAACGTGGTCGAGGCCGCGCTGGCCGCCGGCGTCGGCAAGGTCGTGGCGTCGTCATCGGCATCCGTATACGGGGCGGCCATGGACTTCCCGACCCGCGAGGACCATCATCCATACGGCAACGACACCTTTTACGGCGCCGCGAAGTTGTTCAACGAGGGCCTGCTGCGCAGTTTCCAGGCCATGCACGGCCTCAACTATGTCGCACTGCGTTACTTCAATGTCTATGGGCCGCGGATGGACATCCACGGTGTGTACACCGAGGTCCTGGTTCGCTGGATGGAGCGGATCGCCGCGGGCAGGCCACCGCTGATCCTCGGTGACGGAAGCCAGACCATGGACTTCGTCTTCACCGATGACATCGCGCGGGCGAACCTGCTCGCCGCCGAAGCCGACGTCACCGACGAGGTCTTCAACGTCGCTTCCGGGACGGAGACGTCCCTGCGCGACCTGGCCGAATCCCTCCAGGCGGTCATGGGCCGCACCGACCTCGGGCTGGAGTTCGGCCCGGCCCGGGCTGCGAGCCCGGTACCCCGGCGCCTCGCGGACACCGCGGCGGCAGCGGCACGGTTGGGCTTCAAGGCCGAGGTCGGTCTCACCGAGGGGTTGGGCCGGCTGCTCCAGTGGTGGCAGGCCGAGCAGCGCCCGGTCCGGGACGGTCAGAGCGGCGGCGAATCCGGGGTCTCCTCATGACGATCCCGGTCATGAGGCCCTGGCTCGGCCAGGAGGAGGCCGACGCGGTCACGGAGGCCCTGGCAAGCGGCTGGATCGCGCAGGGCCCGCGGGTCGCCGCTTTCGAACGGGCGTTCGCCGAGCATGTC
>NZ_CAAAFT010000067.1:14386-22513 GCF_900634765.1 Candidatus Protofrankia californiensis
CCGACGCGGTCACGGAGGCCCTGGCAAGCGGCTGGATCGCGCAGGGCCCGCGGGTCGCCGCTTTCGAACGGGCGTTCGCCGAGCATGTCGGCACCGGTCACGCGGTCGCGACCAGCTCCTGCACCACCGCCCTGCACCTCGCCATGATCGGGGCCGGAGTGGGCCCCGGGGACGAGGTGGTCGTCCCGTCGTTCTCGTTCATCGCGACGGCGAACTGCGTGCGCTACGTCGGAGCGGACGTCGTGTTCGCCGATGTCGAGGCCACTACCGGGAACCTCACCGCCAAGACCGTGGAGGCGGTGCTCACCGCGCGCACGAAGGCGGTCATCCTCGTCCACCAGGGTGGGATGCCGGCGGACGCCGAGGCGGTGCGGGCGTTGTGTGACCCACTCGGTGTCGCCGTGGTCGAGGACGCCGCGTGTGCGGCCGGTTCCACCTACCGCGGTTCCCCGGTGGGCGCCGGCGCGCGGATCGCGGCGTGGTCGTTCCATCCCCGCAAGCTGCTCACCACCGGTGAGGGCGGCATGCTCACCCTCGACGACGAAGCGGAGGCGACCAGGCTGCGCCGGCTGCGTGAACACGCCATGAGTGTGAGTGCGGCGGACCGGCACGCCAGCGACCGGGTCGTCCTCGAGCGCTACCTGGAGGTCGGGTTCAACTACCGGATGACCGATCTGCAGGCCGCGGTCGGGCTGGTGCAGCTCGGCCGGCTGGGGGAGATGGTGGCCCGCCGGCGTGCGCTTGCCGCCCGTTACCACGAGTTGCTCGCCGACATCCCCGGTCTGGTCGCGGTACAGGATCCGCCCTACGGCGAGTCCAATTTTCAGGCCTTCTGGGTCATACCGCCGGAGGATTCCTCGCGCTCCCGCGACGACGTCCTGGCTCTGCTGGCTACCAGGGGGGTGTCCGCACGCCGCGGGATCATGGCGGCGCATCTGGAGCCGCCGTACGCCGATGTCCCGCATGGCGACCTTTCTGTCACCGAGTGGCTCACCAGCCGTTCCCTCATCCTTCCGCTGCACCATCACCTGACCGAGGATGACCAGCGGACCGTCGTGGGCGCACTGCGCGACGCCCTGGCCGTATGAGTGGTCGCCCGTGATTGTCCGGCCGGCACAGAACAGGATCCGCCAATCATGATCGCTCTGCCCAGTCGGAGATCGACCAGGCACGGTGCCGGCCCGGCGGTCGGGCCTGTTCGTCCGCTCCCGGACTCCGGCATCCGTCCGCTGGTTTCGATCTTCGTATCGTCCTACAACTACGCGCGATTTCTGCCGCAGTGCCTGACATCCGTGCTCACCCAGGACTACGACAACATCGATGTCTACGTCATCGATGACGCTTCGACGGACAACAGTGCCGAGGTGGCCGGGGTTTTCGCCGCGGCCGACCCACGGTTCCGGATCATCCGGCGTCCGGTGAACCGTGGCCACATGGAGGCCTTCAACGAGGGGCTCGCCGCGGCGCGCGGCGAGTACTTCATCAAGCTGGACGCGGACGACCTGCTCACACCTGGTTCGCTCGCGCGTTCGGTGGCATTCGCCGAGCACAATCCGAATGTTGGTTTCGTGTACGGCGAACCGATTGCGTTCTCCGAACCCCCGCTGCCGCTTGCTCGGACGACGCCGACGTCCTGGTCGGTCTGGCCCGGGCACGACTGGCTCGCGCACGTCTGCCGGCTCGGCTACAACGCCATAGCGCAGCCGGAGGCGCTGATCCGCACCGCGACGCTCCGGGCGGCAGGTTACTACAACCCGGCACTTCCGCACACATTCGACATGGAAATGTGGATGCGGCTCGCGGTGCTCGCCGACGTTGGAACGATTGACGCTGCGGATCAGGGCTACTACCGGATCCACTCCGCCAGCATGCAGCACACAATCAATTCCGGGGTAATCCGTGATCTTGAAGGGCGGCGGGACGCGTTCATCAGCGTCCTGACCGGCCCGGGAAAGGATGCGGTGAACGCCGAGGAGCTGCTTGCCACCGCCTGTCGGACGTTGGCTGTCAAGGCGCTACGCCATGCGTGTGATCTCCTGGGTGCTTCCGGTGGGCGGCGTCGCGGTGACCGGACCACCCTGGGTTCGCGGACGGACAGCCATGATCGGGTCGAGGGTTTCATCGCCTTCGCCGAAGAGGTGTACCCGACCGTCCGGGAGCTTCCGGTCTGGGCCACGGTGGACGGCCTCCTGCGCGCGGATCCGCGGGTGATGATGCGACACCGCGCGCGGATCACCGCCCGTGTGGTGGTCCGACAGGCCCAGGCGCACGTCCGGCTCCCCGGCGCCTGACGCCGTCCGTCAGCGACCCTCCAGTGCGGGGTCGCTGACGGGTATGGTCACCGCGGTGGTGGGGCTCGTCTGAGGCGGGACAAGCCTGGCGGGCCCCGGCTCCCGGGACTTTCCGCGGTTGCGCACATCCGCCCAGGAGCGGGCGTGGATGAAGGGTTCCTCGAACAGCTTGAAGAACCCGAAGCACACGGCGAGAACGGCCGGGATCGTCACGGCCAGCAGGATGATCATCCCGGTCAGTCCCGTGGCCACATGCCGGACCAGTTCGAGCCAGAGCACTTCCAGCACGAGCGGGTGGATCAGGTAGATGGAGAAGGCGAACATCCCGACGGCGGTGAGCGGCCGGGAGGCCAGCAGGTCACGGACCCGGGACGCCGGCGCGGTCGCGATCCCGCGAAACGCCACGGCCGTGATGCCGCCGACGAGGATGCCGACCCAGAAGTAGTCGGCGACAACCCGCTCGGAACCCACCACCGCGAACCCCGCTACGCAACCCGCGATCAGCAGACCGGTGACCGCGAGCAGCGGGACGCGGCGGCCTCGGATCGTCGGCGCCTGCCCCGAGTCGGCGGCGAGCATGCCCAACGCGAAACAGGCGAGCATCTGCGGGCTGAGATGCTCATACCGCGCGAATCCCGGAACATGCAGTGCCACGATCTCCAGGCCGCACACCGCGATGACGGTGGCGGTGACCGTGACCACCGGGCCCACCCGCCGCCGGAGCAGGAGCAGGATCGGGAAGAGAACGTAGATCCACGATTCGACGGCTATCGACCAGAACGTTCCATTGGGCCGTTCGGTGCCCACCACGTCCTGCAGCATGAACATGTGGACGATGAATGCCCGGATCCCGGTCCGGACGCTGCTGACGTCGTGGCCGACCCACAGCGCGACCGGCATCGAGATCACGAGTGCGACCCAGTAGGGAGGGAGGATCCGCCAGGCTCGCCGGCGGGCGAAGGTACGCCAGCCGCCCTTGAGACGGTGCGCGTTGCGCGCGGGGGAGAGGCTGAGGGAATAGCCTGAGAGAACGATGAACACCACGACCGCGAGCTGGCCGTGGAGCATCCACCCGACGAACCACGGACCGCTGTTCCTCGGGTAGGAGGGGAAGACCGCCAGCCAGCAGTGGTGGAGAACCACGTACATCGCGGCCAGCCCCCGGGCACCGTCCAGCCACGCGGTGGGACCATGCGACCCCCCGCGGGGAGCGCGGTGGCGGCCGGAACCGGTGCGCGCGGGCGCGGTGGTGACCGGGCCGTGTTCGGAGGCCTCCACACCGGTGGCGGCGGGGGCGGGATCCGGCGGGGCCGCGTCGCCGCCGTCCCGTCCATCCCGCCGGGACCGCAGTCGCCCGATGACGCGGACGATCTGTGACCACTGGCATCCGGCGAAGACCACGAACCCGGCTGCCGACGCGGCCGGGAGTGCGAGCCAGACGGGAGCGACGGCCGAGGCGACGAGCCAGGACACCGTGCCGGCCGCGCCGGCGGCCAACACCTGTGGACCGATCGCCCGTGCCAGCAGCCAGGGGGTGATCCGGAATGGGCGCAGCGCCAGCACGTATATCGGCAGGGTGACCCCGACGATGACCACCGCGTGGGCCGTGCCCGCGCCCACGATCCCGTCGCGCCTGACTCCGATGATCATGGCTGGGACGAGGGCCGCGATCCACACCACCTGGATGATGAAGATCGCTCGGGTCCTGCCGAGCGCGACCAGGAAGTCCGACAACAGCTCGACCATCGTGCGGGCGGCGCCGAAGATCGCAAGACCCACGAGCGCGCCGGCGGCCGCCTGCCACTTCGATCCGTAGACCACGGCGACGAGCGGTCCGGCCACACCACCCATGATCAGGCATACCGGTATCGTGATCGTCGCGACCATGGACGCCGCGGCGGCGAACCGGGTCGGGAGCTGCTCGCGGTCCTCGCTGACCCGGGCGAACGCCGGCATGGACACGGCCCGCACCACGGCGCTGAAGACGTTGATCGGCCAACCGGACATGTTGAAGGCGAGCATGTACAGGCCGAGCTGGACGGCGCCGAGAAGCCGTCCGATCACGATGTAGTCGACGTTGAGCAGGGTGAATGCGATGACGTTGGCACCTGTGAGCGGAAGCCCGAACGCGAGCAGCCGGCGGGCCTCCGTCCGGCTGAACCCCGGCCGGACATGCTCGGGGGTGAAGCGCCGCAGCAGCACGATCGAGACGACCTGGCCTGCGACCCGGGACCAGGCCAGCGCCATCGCACCCCAGCCGGTCACGGCGAGAAGGACGACGACGACCGCGGACACGACGGTGTTCGCGGAGTCGGCCATGAACTGCTTGTCCTGGGCGAAGTCCCGCTTGAGCAGGGCCGAGGGCACCGCACCGAAACCGGCGACTAGAACAGCGATGGACAGTACCCGTACGGCTTCCGCGGCCTGGGCTGATCCGAGCGCCCGGGCGAACACGTCCGCCGTACCCACCATGACCGCGCTCAGCACGACCGCGGTGCCGATGGAGATGGTCGCCACGGTCGGTGCGATCCGGCGGCACTCCTCGCGGCTGCCACGGACGAGTGCCGCGCTGACTCCGAGCTCACTGACGTTGATGACGATCGAAAGGACGGTCAGGGCGACGGCGAAGACACCGAAGTCCTCCGGGGCCACCATGCGGGCGACGAGGATACCGACCCCGAACTGGCCGAACCGGGACAGCGCCACGTTGAGCGTGGTCCACATCGCGCCGCGACGGACCAGTTGGTCAAGATTTTCCGTGCCGCCGGTCGCAGGGTCCGTGCCATCCGTCGCAGGGTCGGTGCCGTCCGCGCCGCCGTCACCCGCGGGGGAGCTGGGAAGCGGAATCCTCCTCAACCGCAAAGTGGTCTGCTCGACAGGCGAATCCCCGATCGGCGGATCGTCACCTGTCCAGGTGACTTTGTGACCGGGACGCATGGCGCCAGAGGTCATGGCGCGTGGCTGCCGGCCGTACCGGTGCGTGCCATGTGATCACACGCCGTTCCAGCGCCATCGCCGCCAGCGAATCTTGTCCTCGATCGTGCGGTAGGCGTTGAGCGCCGCCACGGCGGACCTGTGTTCCCCGGTTCGACGTGCCACGGGGATCGTCCGCCACGCGCTCAGCGCCGGTGTGTCCGGATAGAGTTCCCGGGCGAACTGCAGATAGGAGTCGACGAGGTCGGCGTCGGGGTCCTCCCGGCCGTCCGAGTAGATCCGGGAGATCTGGCCGAGTGCTTCGTTCGCCAGCGTGCGCTGAACCGTCGCCAGCATCTCGCCGGATCCCGGTATGCCTTCGGCGTGTTCGGTGAGGACGACCCGGAAGGCGTCCCAGCGGGCCCGTAGATCGGTCAGGTGCCCGGCATACACGGTGCGTTGCATGCTGGCCGCGTGTACCCGGTAATAGGCCTGGTCGGCACCGTTGACCCGGCCGACATCCGCCACGGAGGCCGCCCGCATCCACATTTCCAGGTCACCCGAATGCGGAAGATCGGACCGGTATCCGCCGATCTCGCGTTGTACCGACGTCCGCAGCACCACTTCGGGATTGAAGACGCAGTTGATGCCTGCCCGGCAACGTAGCCGGATCCACTCCGGCCCGCTCCAGATGGTCCAGTTCCGGACGCGGGTGCGCGGCGGTTTCGGCTTCGTGCCCTCGTACAGGTGGGTCGGGTGACCGTAGACCATGCCGACGGAGGGGTTGGCATCAAGCAGGGCGGTGGCCCTGGCCAGCGAACCAGGCAGCAGCAGGTCGTCCGCGGACAGTAGGACCACGTAGTCGCCGGTTGCCTCGGCCAGACCGTCGTTGTAGGTCGCGATGTGACCGCGGTTGGTCGAATGCCGGATGGCGTGGACCCTGCTGTCGGCGGTTGCCAGAGCCTGCGCGACGGTGGCGCTGGCGTCGGTCGAGGCGTCGTCGACAATGATGACTTCCGGGTTGACATCCTCCTGTGACAGGACTGTCTCAACGCATTCCACAAGATAGCGCGCGTAGTTATAACACGGCACCACGACGGAGACCGTCGGGCGTCGATGCAATGTTCCGGCTGGAACACGCCTGCTCATCTACCGCTACCCCCCGTTGGTGTCGACGCGGCGAGTGCCCGGCTCCGGGCAACAGCTGAACCGGCCGAAGACGGTCAGATCATGATCCTTGCCCGCGCCCGGGTCCCCTGTTGCCGGGATCCCTGCCGCATCCGTGGAGCCGATCCGGAAGATCCGCAATAGTAGCCATGGGACCTGGGCTTCCCGGATCTCCTAGATCGGTTTCCGGATCTGCCGGATCCGGAGGCAGCCCGAGCGCGAGAAAACATGATCGCGCTGCCTGTGGCCTTCTGGTGACATGACAGCAAGCCTGGACACACCTTGAACCCGGACGCACTTTAGCAGCTCCCGACGACATCTACCGTCATGTCCGGGTGGGCGCAGGTTGGGCCCTGCCGTGCCCGTTGGAGCGATTGGGGGATTCCACGGATTCGTCGGACCCTGGTGCGAAGCTGTCCGTACGGGCAGGCCATCATCTACGGGGGGTACGGCAGGGGGAGCCATGAACGATTCGGTCAGGAACTGGCATGCCGCGCGTGGCAAGGTCGTACGCCGCGCGGGGCAGATCGCCCGGGTGATACGCGAAGACGGTACGCGCGGGCTCGCCGGGCGCGCGCTGCGTGCGGCGTCCCGGCGCCTGGACGACCCGTCGAGCACGTTGCCGGTTCGCGCGCAGGAGGTACTGCGGGCAGGTCCGTTGACGCCGATGCCGTCCAGGGCGGAGCATTCCGCGTCCTTACGGTCGCCAGGGGCGTCAGCGTCGACCCTGGCAGGGGCGTCAGCGCCCGAGCCGCGGGCGTCCGAGCCGTCGGCGGCTGCGGCCGCGGGGACCGGCCGCCCGGTGGTCCCCGCCGTTGCGCGCGGGGATGCCCCCCTGGTCGTCAACTGGGTGATGACTCCGCCGCCGCCGGGTTCCGGCGGGCACACCACCCTGCTGCGGCTGGTCGAACATCTGGAGCGCTCCGGTCACACCTGCCGGCTGTACTTCTACGACCGGTACGCCGGCGACATACGCACCCATACCGAGGTTTTCCGCGGCTACTGGCCGCAGATCCGCGCGGAGGTCGCCGACGCGACCGGTCCGATGCAGCCGTGTGACGCCGTCTTCGCGACCTCGTGGCAGTCGGCCTATGTCGTGGCCGATCCGCGGACCCCGGGCCGCCGGTTCTACTGCGTCCAGGACTTCGAACCGCTGTTCTACCCGGCCGGTAGCGAGAGCTTGCTGGCCGAGAACACGTTCCGCTTCGGCTTCCACGGCATCACCGCCGGCCGTTGGCTGGCGGAGAAACTGACCGTCGAATACGGGATGCCGTGTGACTACTTCGAGTTCGGCGCGGACACGGACGCGTACCGGGTGGATGCGGGTGCCGAGCGGCCCGTCCGGGACGGTGTGGTCTTCTACGCCAAGCCGAGCACACCGCGGCGTGCCTACTCGCTCGGCCTGCTGGCGCTGGAGGAATTCCACCGGCGCCATCCGGACGTGCCGATCCATCTGTTCGGCGAGAACGTGGGAGCGCTGCCCTTCCCGGCGCAACGGCACGGCGTCATCACTCCGTCCGAGCTGAACGCCCTGTACAACCGGTGCCTGGCGGGGCTGTGCCTGTCGGTCACGAACATCTCGCTCATCCCGTTCGAGCTGCTGGCCGCCGGCTGTATCCCCGTTGTCAACGACGCCCGGCACAACCGGTTGGTGCTGGACAGCCCGTATGTCCGCTATGTCCAGCCCACTCCCGGTGAGCTTGCCGCCGCCCTGTCCGACGTGGTCAGTGCGACCCCGCCCGGGCAGCGGGAGGAA
>NZ_CAAAFT010000067.1:22538-35422 GCF_900634765.1 Candidatus Protofrankia californiensis
CGCCCGGGCAGCGGGAGGAACGTGCGCGGGCCGCGGCGGCCGGTGTGGCGGATCTGCCGTGGGACGCCGCGGGCGCGGCCGTCGAACGGGTGCTGCTGCGAGAGCTGCGCGGTGTTGCAGCGCAGCAGGCGTCCGAACTGGCCGAGCCCGCCGGGCCGGCTGGGCCCGCGCTGGTCAGCGTCTTCGGCGGTGCACCGCGCGAGGACTTCCGCAGCGCTCCTTCCGAAGCCGGCGTCGAGTAGCCCGGAGCCGGAACCGGACCGCCCGCTCCCGGTGGCAACTACTGTGCTGGCCGGATTGCCGCGTGGTCGGCGGTTTCCGCGCCCACCGACTTCTGACAACTGTGAGGACGACGATGACCCATATTCCCCTGGTGGACCTCCCAGCCCAGCATCGGGAGATCGCAGCCGAGATCGAACCCGCCCTGACCGAGGTCATGCGAACGGGTGCGTTCATCGGGGGCAAGCCGGTCACCCTTTTCGAACAGGAGTACGCCGACTTCCTCGGCGTCGGCCACTGCGTGGGCGTCGGGAACGGCACCGACGCCCTGGAGATCGCGCTTCGCGCGCTGGGGATCGGTGCCGGCGACGAGGTGGTCCTGCCTGCCAACACCTTCATCGCCACCGCTGAGGCCGTGGTTCGCGCGGGTGCCCGCCCGGTGCTCGTGGACGTCGACCCGGCCACCTATCTGATCGATTCCGGTGCCGCCGTCGCGGCGATCGGGCCACGGACCAGGGCCGTGATCCCCGTGCATCTGTACGGCCAGGTTGCGCCGGTCGAGGAACTGCTGCCGGCGGCCGCCGCGGCCGGGGTGGCGGTGGTCGAGGACGCCGCCCAGTCGCAGGGCGCCACCCGGCACGGCAGGCACGCGGGTACGTTCGGTGCGGCCGCGGGAACGAGCTTCTACCCCGGTAAGAATCTCGGTGCCTACGGCGACGCCGGTGCCGTGCTGACGTCGTCCGCGCAGGTCGCCGCGGCGGCCCGCACGATCGGCAGCCACGGTAGCGACCGCAAGTACGTGCACAGCAGGCTCGGGGTCAACTCCCGCCTGGACACGCTCCAGGCCGTGGTGCTACGGGCGAAGCTCACGCGGCTGGCCGCCTGGAACACCGCCCGTGTCGACGCCGCGGCCCGTTACGACGAGTTCCTGGCGGACCTGGCCGATGCCGGGGCTGTCACCCGGCCGGTGGTCCTGCCCGGAAACACGCACGTCTGGCACCTGTACGTCATCGAGGTGGACAACCGGGACACCGTGTTGGAAAAGCTGCACGGCGCCGGTATCGGAGCAGGTATCCACTATCCGATTCCCGTGCACCGCCAGGAGGCGTTCGCCGACCTCGGGTATCCCCTCGGGGCCTTCCCGGTGAGTGAACGGGCCGCGGAGCGCATTCTGTCACTGCCCCTGTACCCCCAGATCACCGCCGACCAGCAGGCGGGGATCGTCAACGAGCTGCGGCGGGCCCTGCGGTGACCGCCGCGACGAGCCGTGCGACGGTCGGCACGACGAGTGGGTCCGGGGCCGTCTTCGTCCATCCCCGGGGACTGTGCGAAAGCGACCAGGTCGGCGCCGGCACGAGAATCTGGGCGTTCGCGCACGTTATGCCCGGTGCCCGGATCGGCCGGGACTGCAATGTCTGCGACCATGCGTTCGTGGAGTCCGGCGCGGTGGTGGGCGACCGGGTAACCATCAAGAACGCGGTCCTGATCTGGGATCTCGTGACGGTCGAGGACGATGTCTTCCTCGGCCCTAATATGATCTTCACCAATGACATGAACCCGCGGGCCGAGGTGAAGAAAGGCCCCGACCGTCTCGACCGCACCCTGGTACGCCGGGGAGCCACGATCGGAGCGAACGCCACGATCGTATGTGGCACCACGCTGGGTGAATACTGCTTCGTGGCGGCCGGTGCCGTGGTCATCCGCGATGTCGCGGCGCATGCGCTGGTGGTGGGTAATCCCGCGCGGCAGGTCGGCTGGGTGTGTGCATGCGGTGAGCGGCTCGACGACGAACTGTCCTGCCCGTGCGGGCGGACCTATGAACATCGGCCGGCCGATATCGAAACCGCGGCCTCCGCGGGACTACGTCCAACGCAAGAATGAGGGTGATCCCGCGGAACCAGGCAAGGTGGCGGGTTAAAGTACACATGTGTACCTCTCCGGTGAAACCGGCTGCCTCCGGATCTCGCGGGTGTCAGCGATGATCTTTTCGTGGCTCCGGTCAGGCCGTTACCAGGCGCCGGACGCCGTGGCGGCATCGGGGTGGGGTACTTCACGTGTGTCACGATTTGTCGGTTCGACGCCGGCCGTTCCGGTGTCCTATGGCGGCTGACCCGCCGACAGATGTTCGCCGCCGGGGGGTTGGGACGTGTATCTGCGAGATTCTTTCTATGTGCTCACGCGTCGCTGGTATGTGGTGCTGCCACTTTTTGTATTTTTCGTCGTAACCGCGGGTTTTGTGGCACGTGCGACGCCGTACAGTTACACCGGCAAGGCGACGGTCGTGTTGCTCTCACCGTCGGTGAAGCTGGTGAACGAGCCGACCGCGTCCAACCCGTTCCTGGCGTTCAGCGGTAATCTTTCGGCTACCGCCACGGTGCTCATGCGCATTCTCACGGACGAGGACGCCGCGCAGAAACTGGTCGATTCCGGGGCAACGGCCACCTACACGGTCGGGCCGGATCCGATGGCCCCGGGGGCGCCGCTGCTGGTGATGGAGGCCAAGGACGCCGATCCGGCGGTGGCGGCCCGAACCATGGACGTGTTGATCGAGTTGTTGAAGAGTGAGTTGAAGGAGCAGCAGACCAAGGCCCGTGCCCCGGCGGATGTGTTGATCACGGCTACGGTGGTGTCGCATTTGGAGCCGGGACGCAGCAGCGCCGCCAAGAAGAAGGCGATCGCGGGGGGCGCGGCCGTGGCGTTGGTGGTGCCGATGCTCACCGCGTTCGCGGTCGAGGGTGCGGCGTTCCGGCGGGCTCGTCGGCGGGCCGGAGATCCCGATGCCGGTGCGCAGACCCCGGCCGGTGCGGAATCCTCGGTGGAGGTCCGCGAGCCGCGTTACAACGAGCAGCCGACGGTCAGGACCACGGTCGACCGTGCGTTCCGCTCGGACCCGTCGGAACCGTCGGACCTGTTGGAGCCGGTGGCCGGCGCGGAGTTCCCGCCGGTGCGGACGTCCACCGCATCGGGTACCACCGGTCGTCGGCAGGCAACCGGTTCGGCAGGTCACGAGGCCGATTGGGACGGGTTTGTGGAGCTGGAAACCAGCGAGTTCAGCCGTCGGATGCTTCCGAAGCAATGACGTTCTCGATCGAGAGGACGCTCGGCAGTGCGGGGATCTTCATCACGCCGCGGCGGGTGTCGCTGTCGGCTCCGGAAGCGGCGGACCTGCGGCTGCAGCTGTTGCGCCGCGGGGATGCGGTGGTCGCGGTCACCGCCCTGCTGATACTGATGATCATCATCCCGGCGCGGATGCGGTTCGCGCCACTGGGAGCCGCCGGCAACCCGGCGTTGTTGCTCGGGATGCTGCTGTTCGTCTGGTACATCGCGATCCGGCTGGTGCCCTGGCAGCGGCCACCGCTGCCAGGGCAGGGGATGCGGATCCTGCTGACCCTGTTCGGTCTGTCCGTGCTCATCAGTTATGTGGCGGCCATGACGCGGCCCATCTCCGGCGCGGAGATCCGTGCGGCCGACCGCGGGGTGCTCACGGTCATGGCGGCGCTCGGCCTGGCGTTCACCATTCTCGACGGCGTTCCCAGCCGGGAACGTCTGGACGTCCTGCTCCGCAGGGTGTGTACCGCCGGTACGGTGCTGGCGATTTTCGGGCTGCTCCAGTTCTATCTTCACTTCGACATCAACGCCTACATCCGGATACCCGGTCTCAGCGGTGGCGGCCAGAGTTTCATCTCTGGGCGTGACGGTCTGGTCCGGGTGGCCGGAACGGCGAGCCACGCGATCGAGTTCGGGGTCGTCCTCGCGGCGATCCTGCCGCTTGCGTTGCATTTCGCGTTGTACGCGCCCCGGGACGGGCGGCGGGGGGCGTGGTTCAAGGTCGCCGTGATCGGTCTCACCCTGCCGATGTCGGTGTCGCGGTCAGCCATTCTCACCATCGGTATCGCCCTGCTGGTGCTGGTGCCGTCCTGGCCGGCGCGCCTGCGACGGCGGGCCGTGCTGCTGTCCCCGGTGGCCCTGCTCGCGATGCAGGTGGCCAGCCCCGGAACCCTACGGACGATCTTTGATCTGTTTCTCAACATCGGTAACGACGACAGCGCAGCCGGCCGGACGGCCGACTATGCCACCGCGGGCGTCTACATCGACCATTCCTTCTGGCTCGGGCGCGGTTACGGCACCTTCCTGCCGGAGAAGTACCGGGTGCTGGACAACGCATACCTCGGGCACCTGATCGAGACCGGTATCATCGGGCTCGGCGTCCTGCTGCTGTTGTTCATCGGAACCTTCGTCCTGGCCCGTCGCCTGCGGCGTGACAGCCAGGATCCCGAACTGCGCAATCTCGCTCAGACGCTGGCAGGTTCCGTCATCGCGGTCGGGGCGTCCTTTGTCACGTTTGACGCGCTCGGCTACGCGATGGTGTTCCTGACCGCCTTCCTGCTGATCGGAAGCGTCGGTGCGCTGATGCGGCTGGAGGCTCTGCGGCGTATCGACGACGGGTCCGCGGCGCACCCGGCTGTCAGTCGGCCGTGGTCGGTTGTCAGCCTGCCGCATCCGGGGATCTGGAACCTGCCCTCCCTGGCTGTGCGCCGGTGGTATGTGGTGGTGGCCGTCGGCCTGCTCGTGGTTTTCGGGGCGTTGCATGTCCGGTCGGCCAGGGGCACGTACGAGGCGACCGCCGCGCTCACCGTGTTTCCCCAGGCCGGGAGCGCGCCCAACCCCTACCAGGCCTTCAACCTGAGCAATCAGACGATCGTGAGGGTGGTCGCCGAACGGGTCAACGGCCGGGGCTTCGTCGTCGATCTCAATCACGCGGCCCGGGGAGCCGAGTACGTGGTCGCGGCCGAGACCATCGGTACTCCGGAGAATCCCGGGGCTCCGGATGCCCCGACCGTCATCGTCACCGTCTGGGGAAGCGACCCTGATGTGGCGATTGCCAAGATGCGGGAGCTTGTCACGCAGGTCGGTGAGACCCTCCAGGACGTCCAGGAGACGGCCGCGCCGAGCTCGAACGCCCGTCTTACGGCGGTCCCTGCTCTGATGCCTGGCCGGGCCGCCCTGGTAACCGGCAACAGCAAACGCGCCCTCGGCATGGTGTTCCTGCTCGCTGTGCTCGGCTTCATGTTCATTCTGCCGATGACAGAGCGTGTGCTCGTTCGTGCCGGGCAATGGCGGGCGGCACGCCCGGCCACGCATTCGAAAGGTTGATTATGAATCCACAGCGGGCCATCAAGAGAGCCGGTGTCGCTCTCCTCCGGGCGCGTATCGCGGACCCGCCGTTGTCGCGTTGGGATCCCCGACCGACTCTGCGGGTACCCGGCTCCGAGATTCACCGAGCCGCGTTCCCCGCCGTGGACGCACACAATCACCTGGGCCGCTGGTTGCGCTCGGACGGCTCCTGGATGGTCGACGACGTCGGCGCGCTGCTGGCGATGATGGATGAGCTCAATCTCGCGACCATCGTCAACCTGGACGGCCGGTGGGGCGCGGAGCTGGAGGCCAATCTTGATCGCTACGATCGGCCTCATCCCGGCCGATTCGTCACCTACTGCCACCTTGACTGGACGCTGCTGCGTTCGCGGCGACCGACCGAGGAACTGGTTGCACAGTTACACGCCGCTGCGAGGGCCGGTGCGCGCGGGCTGAAGGTGTGGAAGGACCTCGGGATGCGGGTCCGTGACGGCCGGGGCCGCCTGGTGCTGCCGGACGATCCCAGGCTCTCCGACGTGTTCGAGGCAGCCGCACAGCTCGGACTACCGGTTCTCATCCACGTCGGTGACCCCGTGGCGTTCTTCCACCGTCCCGATCGCCACAACGAACGCCTCGACGAGCTGCGCCGTCACCCGACCGCCTCCCGGGCCACCGGATTGAACGCCCTGCCTGGCCTGCGCGGGCCGGGCCTGCCTCGGCTCCTTGAGGCGCTCGAGTCGGTGGTGGCGGCCCACCCTCGCACGATCTTCGTAGGGGCGCACGTCGGATGCCTGGCCGAGGACCTCGGCGCGGTCGCCCGGATGCTGGATTCCTACCCGAACCTGTGTGTCGACATCTCGGCCCGCGCCGCCGAACTGGGACGCCAGCCGCGGGTGGCCCGCCGGTTCATCGAGCGTTTCGCCGACCGGGTGCTGTTCGGGACGGACGCTTTCCCACCGGCCGCGGACGGCTACCGCGCCTTTTTCCGGCTGTTGGAGACCGACGACGACTACTTCGCGTATTCGCCCTCGGTTCCACCGCCCCAGGGGCGCTGGGCCGTCTACGGTCTCGATCTCCCCCCCGAGGTGCTGCGTCGGGTGTACGCCGGCAACGCCGCACGCCTGCTGCCCGGAGTTCGGCCGGTGGCTCCGTCACCGTCACCACCGGCCGAACCCGCCGTCAGGCCTGATCCTCAGCTCGCACCCTGACTCTCGGGGACTCTGACCCTCCTCAGTCAGAACCCTGACCCTCAGTTGGCAACGGTGGCGCCGAGCCCCGGAGGTCGCGGACGGGCCACCGTGCGGTAGACCTCGGCGAGGCGCACGCCTGCTGCGTCCCAGGTGTGCTGGCCGCGTACGTCCAGGCAAGCTTGCCGCAGTTTTGTGAGCATCGCGGGGTCCTCGGCGAGCAGCTTGATGTGTTCGACCAGCTCCGCGGTGTTCGTCGCCCGGTGGACCAGCCCGTCGACCAGGTGCCGGGTCGGAGCTCCGCAGGCGTCGGAAATCACCGGGACGCAGCCACAGGCGGCAGCTTCCAGCGTGACGAGTGCGCTTCCTTCGGTGACGCTGGGCAGCACAAGTGCGTCCGCACTCCGGAAGAGTGCGCCGAGGTCGTCGACGAACCCGAGTTCCCGGACGCCGGGCAGACGCAGCAGTTCACCCAGACTCGCGCGGTACTCGGGCATGATCACGCCGCAGATGAGCAGTTCGCCCGGGGTGCCCGCGTCCCGCCATGCGCGCAGCGCGTAGTGCAGCCCCTTGTTCGGCTCGCCCCGTCCCGCGAAGACCATGGTGAACGGACGACCCGGCGAGCGCGGGAGATCCGTGGGAAAGAAACGGGTCGGGTCGTAGCCGTAGGCGTGCCGCACCAGACGGTCGGCGGCGACCCCGTGCTCGACGAAGGTCTGTACGACATAGTCGGATGGGCACAGCAGCGCGCTTGCCGCGTCGTACTCGGCGTCCTCACGCTGGAGGTGGCCGGTGGTTCCGCGATGGGCGTGCCCGCGGGGGAGTTGGATTCCGCATGCGGCGGCCTCCTGTTCGGCCAGCCCACAAGCGGACCGGCTGTGTGGGCTGCAGACTTCGCGGAGTCCGGGAACACCGATGCGGTGTGCTGTCCGCAACGTGTGGATGCAGCCGCGGGGCCAGCCGTGCACGACGTCATAGGCGTACGGGCGGGTGGCGAGTTCGCGGGCGGTACGCCTGTCGTGGTAGCCGTAGGCACGGCGGACACCGATGGCCCGGTGGGGAATCCGCCTGCCCCTGGTGACCATCGTCTCGACGACACCGGCCGCGCCGTCGAGATCCGCGGCCAGGCTCGTGCAGTACACGGTCACCGCGAAACCAGCATCGATCATGCTTCTGACCTGGTGAAACGCTGCCGTGGAGATCCCCGGTCGGCCGAGGGTGTGCGGGAAGGAGTAAAGGACGCGCAGCGGCCGTTTCCCGGTTGCGGTTTTTTTGCTCGTTGTGTTTTCGATGGTCATCGACAGACAACTCCCCCCTTGTGAAGCGCGCCATTGCGGTGAGTGAACCGGCGTCCGGTGTCGTCGGTGAACGTGCGATGGATACCCTCTGCCGCATGCGCCGTGTCCGGTGTCGCACCCGGATGGTCTACAGTATGGGCGCTGAAGTGGGGCCACCTACGTACAGGTGCACTGCTATGCAGAGTGCGCACTACCTTACGGGGTGTAGTGAGGGTAGCTGTCCCGGCGGTGTTGTCGGAGCTGCCCACGGCTTTGGGGGGTTGCGTTGCCGCAGACCGTGTTCGACTACTATTTCGATCGGGAGACTCTTCAGCCGTTCGCGGAGAAGTACCGGGGCTCCTTTCAGACGGCGCAGCCCTTCCGGCATGTCGTCATAGACGATTTCCTGCCCGCCGAGATACTGCGTGCGGTCGTCAATGCCTTCCCGAAGCCGGGGGACGCCGACTGGCAGCGTTTCGACGCCAGCCAGGAGGTCAAACTCGCGCTGGCGGACGAGGTTCTCATGCCCACGCCGTTGCGTCATATCCTTCAGCAGTTCAACTCCGGTCCCTTTCTCGACTTCCTTGAGGACCTGACCGGGATCTCGGGCCTGCTGCCGGACCCGCATCTCGTCGGCGGCGGCCTGCACCAGATCGTCCGTGGCGGTTTCCTGAAGGTACACGCCGACTTCAACCGGCATCGTCGCCTCGGCGTGGACCGGCGACTGAACGTACTGCTGTACCTCAACGACGACTGGGACGAGTCCTGGGGCGGTCATCTGGAGCTGTGGGACCGCGGAATGACAAAGGCCGTCCACCGCATCGCACCGCTGTTCAACAGGTTTGTGGTGTTCGCGACCACCGACCACTCCTACCACGGTCATCCGGATCCGTTGCGTTCACCCGAGGGCGTCACCCGGCGTTCGCTGGCCTGGTACTACTACACCAACGGTCGTCCGGCCGACGAGGTGTCGCCGGACCACACCACGTTGTTCCAGGCACGCCCCGGTGAAGCGGTTCGACCCAGCGGTCTGGCCCGCGCCCAGGATATCGCCCGCCGGGCGACTCCCCCCCTGCTCATCGATGCTGCTCGGACGCTGCGTTCCCGCCGCCATGCGGGGCACTGAGCGTCCCAGCAGGCATAGTCCCAGCAGGCATATTTCGCAAGGGTTTGGTCAGGGGTTAGGTAGGTGGCTGCGTGACTGTTCTCGCCAGTGTTGTCGTGCCCGCGCACAATGAGGAGGCGGTGATCGGCCGCTGCCTTGAGCGGCTCGCTGACGGCGTGCGCCCCGGGGACCTCGACATCGTCGTCGTCTGCAACGGCTGTACCGACCGCACCGCGCAGCTTGCCCGTGCAGCCGGGGCACGTGTGGTGGAGACACCCCGGCCGGGCAAAGCCGGTGCCCTCAATCTCGGTGACGAGACCACGACCGGTTTCCCACGTTTCTATGTGGACGCTGACATCGAGGTCCGCGGTAGTGATCTTCTTCGGGTGGCCGAGGTGCTACGGGAGGACCGGGCGCTTGCGGCCGCTCCGCGGATCCGGATCGCCACGGCCGGCGTGAGCCGGGCTGTCCGGGACTATTACCGCATCTGGCTGAAGCTCCCCTACGCCCGCGACAACCACGTCGGCTCCGGTGTGGTGGGAGTCAGCGAGCAGGGCCGTGCCCGTTTCGACCGATTTCCGGAGGCGATCGCGGACGACTTCTTCCTGTATCAGCGGTTCGCGGCGGGTGAGCGCAGGACTGTTGATGAGGCCGAGTTCATCGTCCGTCCCGCACGTACCGCCCGTGACCTGGTGCTGCGCAAGATCCGGGTATACGCCGGCAACATCCAGATGCGGCAGCTGGCCCTCGCTCCGGCCGCCGCGACGCCGGTGCGGGCCCGTCGGCTGCCCGACTGGCTTGCCGTGGTATGGGCCGAGCCGGCGCTGGTCACCGCTGTTCCGGCCTACGTCGCCATCTCCGGCGCGGCCCAGTTGCTGGCCCGGCGCAAGGTGCGGCGTGGGCAGCTGGGTACCTGGGAACGGGATGCCAGCAGCCGGGTGACCGGAACGGCCGCATGAGCGCGTCCGTGGGCGGGAACGCGGCCGTCGCGCGGCGGATCAACGCCCTGAAATCCGTTCTGGACCCGCGCCCCTACGCACATCTGTTCCGTATCCTGCATTTCTATTCCTACTCCCACACCCGGCAGAAGGCGCGGCTCGCGCTCGGCCGGGGCGTGCGGATGGCTCCCAACGTGTCCATCCGCAACGGCGAGCGGATCAGCATCGGCGACCACGCCCACATCGGTGAACGCTGCTACCTGTGGGCGGGCAACGACACCGGCCGCATCGACATCGGAGAGTATGCGCTGTTCGGTCCGGAGGTCTTCATCACGGCCTCCGACTACCAGATCGCCCCGGATGTTCCGGTCATGCACCAACCCAAGCGTGAACGCGACGTCCGTATCGGCCGTGACGTCTGGCTCGGTGCCCGGGCGGTCGTCACCGCCGGAGTGGAGATCGGTGACGGCTGCATCGTCGGTGCGGGCTCCGTGGTGACCCAGTCGCTGCCGCCAGACTCGATCGCGGTGGGAGCGCCGGCGCGCGTCGTCGGAAAGCGGGGCGAGAAGGAGTGACCGGTGTCGAGGTTTCCGTCCTGATCGTCTCGTACAACACCGCGGAGCTCACCGTCGGCTGCCTGGACTCCCTGCGTGAACAGACCCGGAACACCTCATATGAGGTGATCGTCGTCGACAACGCGTCGACCGACTCCTCCGCGGCGCGGATCCGTGCCGCTTTCCCGGACATCGAGGTGGTCGACTCCGGGACCAACCTCGGTTTCGGGCGGGCCGTCAACCTCGCCGCGGAACGCGCCAAAGGCGAATACCTGCTGTTGCTGAACCCGGACACCGTTGTCCTGGACGACGCGCTCGGTGCACTGCTCGCGTTCGCACGCGCCCACCCCGAACACGGCATCTACGGTGGCCGGACGCTGCGACCGGACGGCACGCTCGACCCGAGCTCGTGCTGGGGTGTTCCGACGCTGTGGAGCCTGGTGTGTTTCGGCCTGGGCCTGAGCACCTGGCGCAAGGGCTCGGCGTTGTTCGATCCGGAGTCGCTGGGCGGGTGGCGTCGGGACAGCGTCCGCGAGGTCGGTGTTGTCACCGGCTGCCTGTTGCTGGTCCGCCGGTCGGTCTTCGGCGCCCTCGGCGGTTTCGACCCCCGTTATTTCATGTACGGGGAGGACGCGGATCTCAGCGTGCGGGCCCGTCGCGCCGACTGGCGCCCAGTGATCACTCCGGACGCCACCGTCATCCACCATGTGGGTGCGTCCTCGGCCCGTCGCTCAGATAAAATGATCATGGTGATGCGGGCGAAGGTGACGTTCGTACGCGATCACTTCGAGCCGGGTGCGCGCCGGCGGAGCGCGCTCGCCCTGCTGACTCTCGGCGTGGCCGTACGGGCGACGCTGGCGGTGCTCACCGGCTGGTTGCAGGCGGTAAAAACGGTAAAGGCGACAAAATCGCTAAAGGCGGAAAAAAAGCTAGAAAAATCGGTAGAAACGGCGTCGGGGCGGACCGCGCCGACCGCCGACGCCTGGGTGGGTGTCTGGAAGGCCCGCCGTGAATGGCAACCGGGATATCCGCCGGCGCCGGTCACCGGAAAGCGGCCCGCCACGGGTTGACCGGGCTCACCACCGGGGGACCGGGGAATCCGGTCCACCGGCTCGGTACCAGGAAGTTCATGAAATCCAGGCGTGGCGGCGGGCGAATACCCGAGCCACCGGCGTCCGGGGGGCGACCGAAGGTGAACAAACGTGTCCTTATTATCGTGCAGAATCTGCCGGTACCGCTGGACCGGCGGGTTTGGTTGGAATGCCAGGAGCTTGTCCGGGCCGGTTACACGGTTTCGGTGATCTGTCCCAAGGGGCCACAGGATCCCGGTTACCAGGAGCTCGACGGCGTCCGCCTTTACAAGTATGACGCCCCGACGACCCAGCCCGGCGTCCGTGGCTACCTGGCCGAATTCGTCGTGTGCTGGTTGAAGACGGCCAGGCTGTCCGTCCGGGTGCGTCGCGAAATCGGTTTCGACGTCATCCAGGCGTGCAACCCGCCGGACA
The DNA here is from genome assembly GCF_900634765.1 of Candidatus Protofrankia californiensis. Lineage (NCBI taxonomy): Bacteria > Bacillati > Actinomycetota > Actinomycetes > Frankiales > Frankiaceae > Protofrankia > Candidatus Protofrankia californiensis. Next base: position 34,460 of record NZ_CAAAFT010000067.1, read on the forward strand.
CCTATGCGCTGCTCGCCGCTCCCTACAAGCTCGCCGGAGCGAAGTTCGTCTACGATCAGCACGATCTGTGCCCGGAGGTCTACCGGTCCCGGTTCGACCGCCCGTCCCCCCTCCTGCTGCGTGGCCTCTACCTGCTTGAGGGCATCACTTACCGCTTTGCCGACCACGTGATTTCGACCAACGAGTCCTACCGGCTGGTGGCGATGGGGCGGGGTGGGCGCGGCCGTGACGACACGACGGTGGTGCGCAGCGGTCCGGACACCGATCGGATGCGGCCGGGTGCGGACTCGCCGGAACTGCGTCGCGGACGGCGTCACCTCATCGTTTATCTCGGCGTAATGGGCCCCCAGGACGGCGTTGATTCCGTCCTGCACGCGCTCGACATTCTGGTCCACAAGGACAGCCGCGAGGACATCCACCTCGCCCTGCTCGGTTTCGGTGACTGCCTCGAGGATCTACGTGTGCTGTCCACCGAGCTCGGCCTGGACGACTACGTGACCTTCACCGGCAGGGCGGACGCCGCCACGATTGAGAAGTATCTGCGGACCGCCGCGGTCGGCCTCGGTCCGGACCCCGCGAACCCGCTGAACGAGGTGTCCACGATGAACAAGACCATGGAGTACATGGCCTACGGGGTTCCGGTCGTCACTTTCGACCTCATCGAGACCAGGGTGTCCGCCGGTGACGCGGCCTGTTACGTCGAACCGGGAGACCTCGAGGGGTTTGCCCGGGCTGTCACGGATCTCCTGGACGACCCCGAGCGCCGTAGCACGCTGGGCCGCAAGGGTCGGGAGCGGGCCGCCGAGGTTCTCGACTGGCGTCTGCAGGCGCCCGGATACGTCGCCGTCTATGATCACTTGTTGGGCGTCGCCCGGGCTGACGCGAAAGCGGGAACGCGACCGCGGGCGGGCCGACGGCCGGCTGCCTGGACGAAGGTGGCGGCGTCGGCCGTGGTCTCCCTGC
>NZ_CAAAFT010000067.1:35522-46291 GCF_900634765.1 Candidatus Protofrankia californiensis
GCGGGCCGACGGCCGGCTGCCTGGACGAAGGTGGCGGCGTCGGCCGTGGTCTCCCTGCTGGCGGGAGCCGGTGTGGTCGCCGCGGTGAGCGGCCGGTGGGACCGCCGGTAACCGTGCTCAGCAGCGGCACGGAAGTACGGACATGAACAAGTACGGACATGAATACGGTGGCCCGGGGACGCGCCCCGGGCCACCGTATTCATGAATGGTCGCTGTCCGGCATTACATCCGCCTCCGGTCTCAGGTGACCGGTGCCTGAATGACCTTTCCGCTGTCGGCGTCCACGTTGCCGGACCACTGGACACCGGCTATGCCGGCGATCCAGTTGTGGCACACGCCGTAGACCCCGTAGTTGGGGAAGTACTTTTTGCTGAGGTGGTTGTTGGTGAATTTGATATTGTCACTCGAAACGCCGGGAAGCAGACTGGAGTAGAAGATCCACGATCCGCCGGCCAGCCAGTTGTCGTCGACAGCCACGTTGTGGTTGCTGCCGAACTCGGTGCCGAGCTGGATCACGCCCGCCATGCAGTGGTCCAGGGCCATGTCGATCGTGTTGTGCCTGATCGTGATATTGCTGGTGTTGCCGAGTCCCTGCAGTCCGTCGGCGTGCTCGCACGCCGAACTGACGACGAAGTCGTGGATGTAGGAGTCCTCGATGACGTTGTTGCCATCGATGCCGCCGCCGTCACGGAAGCCGCGGATCTCCACCCGGCGGATCGTCCAGCCCCTGCCCCGGATGGCCATCTCGTCGGCCGGCTTCGGATCGTAGCTGCCCACGAACTCCGAATCCTCGACCACGACCGAGGCGTTGGAGACATCGTCGTTGTTCACGCTGACGCCGAAGGTGTCGTCGGTCGAGATGACGCTGTTCCTGATCACCACTCCGGGTGCGGAGATGATGATACGGCTCCCGCCCTTGATCCGGACGTTCTGGATGACGGTGTTGGCCTTGGTGATCTCCCGTGGGCCGGTATAGTCGGTCAGCGTCACACCGGCCGGTACCCCTGTGTTCCCGGCATTCGGGAACGTGGTGGGTGCGGCGGGCGCCGCCACGACCTGAGCCCTGGGCTGGGTCGTCGTTGAAACGCTCGGTGCGCCTGTCGCCGTAGTCACCGTGGCTGCCGCCTGTGGTGTGGCTGGTTGTGGAGACGGATCGGTGGTGGGCGTCGCGGCGAGACCGACGGAGACCGACGGTGCGGGTGTTGACGTCAGCCCCGGATCGACCGTTGGTTTACAGCCGGCGAGCCCTCCGGCTGCTGCCACAGCTGCTCCGGCGAGTAGAGGCATGAACCGTCCGCCCAGACGACGATGTGAGCCCACTGTGAATTCTCCTCCTTGAGCCGTGATTACGGCTTTGGTTCCCCCGCGATGACAGTAGCGCCGCTCCTCTACACCTACTAAGCGTAATCCTGATATTTCGTAGAGTGCTGTTGATGTGTTGCTCTGATTGATTGACGTTGCGTATCCGATGTTCTTAGATTGCGCATCTATTTTGCTAAGGATGGCAATCCTTGAGGAAGTGTAACTTTTTGCATATAATAGATCACGATAGGTGTTCTCGTGTGTCTAATAGGGCCGAAGGCAGCGCGGCCAAGCTTCTTTCTGGCTTCTTTTGTGTTCGAGGCATGGGAGACCAAGGTCCCCGGGTCGCCTGAGACTTCGGATGTGACGTTCTGGGCGGACCCGGTGGATCGGCGGTCGGATAGACGGCGCGCTGTCGGTGGGAATCGGAAAGGCCCGGTGTTGTGCGGACCGGTTCCTCGTCTGCGGCGCGGCGTCCGCTTCGGTGTTCCATGCGGTGTTAAAGATCGATATTGCATGGCCTAGCCTGTCTGTGGCGAGGGGGGAGGCCATGTATACGACTTTGCGTGACCGTCCACCAGACCCCCCGCAGTCAGGCGCATTCGGGACCGCTCCGGCGGCCATCTCCGCGGACGGGACGACCCTCGCTCACACCGAGCGGGGCGGGGCCGCTCGGCGGGTCCGCCGGGCTGTCGGTTCCACGGTGTTGCTGCTCGGCCTCACCAGCCTCCTCACCGACCTGTCGACCGAGATGGTCACCGCCGTCCTGCCGCTCTATCTGGTGGGCACGCTAGGCTTCAGCCCGTTCCAGTACGGGCTGGTGAACGGTTTCTATCAGGGTGCGAGCGTGCTCGTACGGCTGGTGAGCGGCCTGGCGTCCGACCGATGGATGCGCCACCGTGACGTCGCCGCAGTCGGGTACGCCATGTCCGCCCTTGCAAAGGGCGCACTGGTGGTGGGGGCCGCGTCCCCGGTGGTGATCTCCGGGTCGCTGGCCGGCGACCGGATAGGCAAGGGTCTGCGGACAGCCCCGCGGGATGCCCTGTTGTCACTTGCCGCTCGGGAGAGCGACCTCGGGTTCGTTTTCGGCGTTCACCGGGCGATGGACACGGTCGGCGCGATGCTCGGGCCGTTCGTCGCCTTTATGCTCCTGGCCGCGTCACCTGATTCGTATGACCTGGTCTTCGTCGTGAGCGCGTGTGTGGCGCTGATCGGCGTCGCCGTGATCGTCCTTCTGGTTGAGCGACATCCACCGGGTACGGCGGATGTCATGCCCGACGGAGACGCCACCGGTGACCCGATGGTGTCTGACCCGGTGCTGCCTGACGTTGTGGCACCTGACGCTGTGGCACCTGACGCTGTGGTACCTGGCACCGTACCGGCGCCGGCGGGCGCACCGGACGAAGACGACCTACTCGGCTATCCCACGCGCCCTCTACGGGCCGCGGTCGCTCTACTGGCCGATAGTCGCTACCGTGCGCTTGTCATCGCGGCTGTCGTCCTGTCTTTGTGCGCGATCGGTGATGGTTTCATATACCTTCGCCTCCAGCAGGAGGTGGATCTCGCGGCGTACTACTTCCCGCTGCTCGCGGCGGGGACGTCGTGCGTGTACCTCGGCTTGGCCGTTCCGCTGGGACGGATCGCCGACCGGGTCGGCCGTGCACGGATGCTGATCACAGGTTATGCGGCGTTGGTCACCGTCTACCTGGTGCTCCTCGTACCGCGGCCGGGCGTCGCGACGCTGGTCGGTTGCCTGGCGCTGCTCGGGGCCTTTTATGCGGCGACCGACGGCATCCTGCCGGCGGCCGCGAGCGCGCTGCTCCCGCCCGGGTCGCGGACCACCGGGATCGCGCTTCTGCAGACCGGCGTGACGCTCGGCCAGCTGGCGGCTTCCGTCGGGTTCGGAGCGGTGTGGACGTTCTACGGTGCCCGGCCCGCGCTCTGGCTGGCCGGTGGATCCGGAGCTGTCGGATGCGCTCTGGCGGTGGCCGTGCTCAGCCGTGCCGCGGCGTTCAGGCCAGCCAATGATGGAAAGTAAATGACGGAAGGGGCGCGGGCACAGGTGCCTGATCCAACCGGGACACGCACGCGTTCACTCAGATCGCCTCGGGCCGGCGTGCCGCGCAAGCCTGCTGCCGCCCGGAAGCCGGATGCTCCGGTGCCGCGGCAGCGCAGACGGCGTCTGCTCGTTTTCACAGCGGTTCTGGTGGTGTGTGTAGTTCTGGCTGTGGGCTACGGACTGTACGTGGCTCACCGCGACGCGACAGATCCACGCCGTTCCGCGGCATCTGCCGGGGAGAGCGGCGGGGTCCTGCTAACCGGAGAACCGAAGATTGTCTTCCGGAGCACGGCCCGGGACTCCTCCTACGGCCGAGTGTCGATGGTACCGCTGAATGATCCTGCCGGCCCCCGGGAGGTCACCTCGCTGTCGTGCGATCGGGTGGACATCGCCGGTGACGTCGGTATCTGTCTCGGCGCCGAACGTGGCGTGGTGACCACTTACAAAGCGTATCTGTTTGGTTCCGATCTTCGCCCCACCCACAGCTTCCGGGTGGCCGGTGCGCCGAGCCGGGCACGCTTGTCGCACAACGGCCATCTGGCCGCGGTCACCGTGTTCGTGTCGGGCCACTCCTACGCCGGCCCGGCCTTCTCCACCGCCACCACCCTTTATGATGTCCGTGAACAGCGCGAGCTGGGCAATCTCGAGCAGTTCGCGGTATTCCGGGACGGCCAGCGGATCAACCCGGTGGATCAGAACTTCTGGGGTGTGACGTTCGCCTCGGACGACGACACCTTCTACGCGACGTTCGCGACCGGCGGCACCACCTACCTGGTCCGTGGCAGCATCCGGACGAAGCAGGTGCACGCTCTCACGACCAATGTGGAGTGCCCGTCGCTGTCGCCCGACGGCACCCGCATCGCCTTCAAACAGCGGGTCACCGGGAACGACGGCCCGGTGCAGTGGCGGGCAACCGTGCTCGATCTGAAGACGATGCAGCGCACGGAGCTGGCGGACAAGCGCAACGTCGACGACCAAATCGCCTGGTTCGACAACGACACGGTCGCCTACGGGTTGCCACGGGACGGGAGCGCGGCCGCGACCACCGACACCTGGGTCGAGCCGGCGGCCGGTTCAGGCGCGCCGCGCATCCTCGTCTCGCAGGCATGGTCGCCGGCTGTGGTCCGCTGAGCGGGGACTACAGCTGTGCCGCTCGCAGCCGCCGATCACCATCTGAAGACGACCTTACGGGCGTCGAACGCCTCGGCATAGCGGGTACCACACTCGACCCCGCGCAGCCGCAACATCGCCCGGAAGGTCTCCTCGTCGAACCAGGGTTTGTCCTTCTGACTGGGGAAATGCTGGGTGATGTGCGCGAGTTTGGCCGTGACGGTCTCCTCGGACAGCGGAACGTACAAGGAGGGCTGCATCATGTCGCCGTCCCATTTGGGGATTTCGTAGCTGAGGATCAGCGTCCCGCGAAATGCCTGCCAGGCGAGCTCCGCGAGAGTCCGGTGGTCCTGATGTGCGTCCGACAGGGACGGTGCAAAGACGACATCCGGGCTGACCTGGCGGGCGATCTGGAGCAGTACCTCCTTCACGCCGCCCCATTCCCGCGGCAGAAAGCCGTCACGGACCTCGTGCAGGTGCAGGGAGCCCAGCGAGGTCCCCAGCAGGTCCCGGGCGCTGCTTTCGGCCTCGTTACCCCGCTCGCCCGAGCTGGCGAAGACCACCCAGTGCACGGACGCGGTCGGGTGTTGTGCAAGGAGTTGGACAATCGTGCCGCCCGCGCCGATCTCCACGTCGTCCGCGTGCGCGCCGAGAGCGAGTATCCGGTAGCCATGTCCGTCAGCGGGCCGCCCGGCGGTCATCTCCAACATCGGCGGCTACCTCCCGGCCGTGGGAGGGTCGCTGTGCGGCGGCTGGTCGTCGCCCATCCGCATGTTGAAGCGCTCGATTTTCACCAGTACCCACCTTTCACCCGATGGATCTTGCCTTCGGCGGAACGACCACGATGACGCATCGACTCCGCTTTTCGGAGAACCTGCCACGACACCCGGGCAGGTGGGGGCGGAACGAGAGAACTGGTTGTCGGGTCGGGAAGTCATTTCAGGTCTGCTCACAAGGCACGATTCACCGCCAACTCCGCCGGCGGTGGTGATGAGGCGGGGGACGACCTGCCGTTCGGGTTTTGGTCACCCGGCGGGTCGCTTCCGGACGAGAAAATGCCGAACCCCGCCGAGAGCCACGTCCGGTGGGAATCGGCGGTGGACGGGTCGTCCGCGACAACGCTGATCTCCAGCGGGTCGGGACGACCGCCGCGGATCAGTTCGTCGAGCCCGGTTCCGATCACGACCGCCTCGCGGTACGCGGGAACGACGGTCACCGGCGGCCGGCTTTCGGGATCCTGCCCTTCTTCGACGGGTCGACTGCGACTTTTCCAGGCCGTGCACAGCGGGTGCAGAGCGTGACCGCATATTGCCATTACTCTTTGTAAGGTAATCGTGACGCCGTGTTCATAGGGGCGCACTCCGGGCATGGCAACCACCGTAGCCCGTGCCCTGAAACCATCCCAGGCCTGTCTGGTGGATCTTCAATCGCGCGGATCGGCGCCCAGACGACCAATATCCGCCAGACAGAGCCCGGCGACCCGGGGACCTGGGCCTCCCGGACGGCTCGTCCGGGTCGCCTGCTGGGTACGGTCTCCTGTCAGCAGGAGGGTTGGGGTCGTGGGAGGACATGCCGATGAAGGTGCTCGTCACCGGTTCGGAGGGCTATCTGGGTTGTCTTGTCGCGCCTGAGCTGATGCGTGCCGGTCACGAGGTCGTCGGCCTGGACACCGGGTACTACCGGTCCGGCTGGCTCTACCGCGGTGGTGGCCACACTCCGTACACCCTCGACAGGGACCTCCGGCAAGTGACCCTGCGTGATCTTTCGGGCATGGACGCGGTCGTGCACATGGCCGAACTGTCGAACGATCCTCTCGGTGAGCTCGCGCCGGAGGTCACCGAGAGGATCAACCACGCTGGATCTGTCCGGCTGGCGAGGCTTGCCAAGCAGGCGAGTGTGTCGCGTTTCGTGTATATGTCGTCATGCAGCGTGTATGGGGTGGCTGAGGATGTGGATCTCACCGAGACGTCGCCGGTCAACCCGCAGACTCCGTACGCGCGGTGCAAGGTTCTCGTCGAGCGGGACGTCACGGCCCTGGCCGACGACGGTTTCTCGCCCACCTTCATGCGGAACGCCACGGCGTATGGCGCCTCTCCGCGGATGCGGTTCGACATCGTCCTGAACAACCTCTGCGGGTTGGCGTGGACGACCGATGAGATCGCCATGACCAGCAACGGGACGCCGTGGCGTCCGCTGGTTCATGCTCTCGACATTGCCAAGGCCGTCCGGTGCGTGTTGGTCGCACCGCGTGACGCCGTCCACAACGAGGTGTTCAACGTCGGTAGCAGCGTCCAGAATTACCAGGTGAAGGAGATCGCGGACATGGTTGCGAGCGTGTTCACGGGCTGCCGGCTGAGCTTCGGCGACAACGGTGACGACAACCGCAGCTATCGGGTCGACTTCAACAAGATCGATACTGCTCTTCCCGGTTTCTCCTGTGACTGGGACGCTTCGCGGGGGGTGCGGCAACTCCACGATCTCTTCGCGCACGTCCGGCTCGACAGTGAAACGTTCACCGGCCGTGGGCACACCCGGATCAGGCAGCTTCAGTACCTGATCGAGACCGGCCAGGTCGACAGCGATCTTTTCTGGACGTGCTAGGGGGCCAAAGGCGGCGCGATCATGCTTTCTCGCGCCCGGGGTTCCTGCCGGAGCCGGGGTTCCTGCCGGAGCGGCGAAGCCGATCCGGGAGGTCCGGGTGACCCAGGTCCTCGGGTCACTGACGAGTACCGGAGGCTTTGGATGGTTGTCAGAACCGGCCGGGCTCGCCGGCGTGTTCGTGGTGGACGCCTGGCTACCGCTTGCCTGATCTCCGACCGCTGCCGGTTGACTGATTCCTCACAGCCACTGACCTCGTCAGAAACCTCGGACAAGCCACTATCATGACTTCCCGAGCAGGCTGCGAGCGGGTCGTGACATGCCCGATGGCAGCATGCCCCATGGCGAGTCTAATCGCTCCGGTCAGCAATTCCCGTGATGGGCGCCACGTTGTTCGTACGAGCGTTTCATCTTTTCTTCCGGTACGTTCCTGTACGCCATGTCGATCCGGTGGAAAACCCGTCCAGTGACCATTGCTCTTGGTGGACACGCCAGTGACCGTCGCTTTCGGTGGACACGGCGGTCGATCTTTGCGTGGACCGCAATTACCGATCACGGCTAATTGCTGATCAGAACCGATCAGAACCAGGTGCCGATCGAAAGCCAGGTAGGGGATCGCATGTCAGTCGAGTCCGTTGGTCAGGCACAGATCCGAGCGCAGGTGGCGGCTGTACCGGTCGAGACCTGTCGCTCGTGCGGTGGGCTGCCGCCACGCCCGTTCCTCTCCCTGGGCCGGACTCCGATCGCCAACCGGCTGCTGCGGCCCGACGACCTCACCGAGCCCGAGCCCGTCTTCCCCCTCGAGGTCGGTTTCTGCGAGTCCTGTGCCCTGGTCCAGCTCACCCACGCCCTACCGGTGGAGGAGATTTTCGACGCCGGCTACCCGTACTTCTCATCGTTTAGCGACACGCTCTGCCGGCATGCCGACAAGCACGTGAGGGACCTGATCGCCAGTCGCAACCTCGGCCCCGACAGCCTGGTCGTGGAGATCGCAAGTAACGACGGCTATCTGCTGCGGGCGTTCGTCGAGCGCGGGATCCCGGTGCTCGGCATCGAGCCGTCGCCCGGGCCCGCGTCCGCCGCCCGCGAGATCGGCGTGCCGACTCTCGCGGAGTTCTTCGACGCCGAGCTTGCCCGGTCACTCGTTGCCCAGGGGCTGCGCGCGGACGTCATCATCGCCAACAACGTACTGGCACACGTCCCCGACCTGAACGGCTTCGTCGAGGGCATGTCCGTCCTGCTCGCCGACGACGGGATCGTCGAAGTGGAGAACCCGGGCGTCGGGGCGCTGCTCGATCACACCGAGTTCGACACCGTCTACCACGAGCACTTCTGCTATTTCTCCACCATCGCCGTGGATGCGTTGATGCGTCGTCACGGTCTGTACTTGGCAGGGGTGGAGGAGTTCCCCGAGCTCCATGGCGGCACGCTGCGCTGGCGGCTGAGCCAGGCCGAGACGCCCAACCCACGGGTGCGCGAGTACCTCGACAGCGAGCGCGCCGCCGGTCTGGACACCTTCGACCGGTACGCAAGCTTCGCCGACGACGTGCGTGAGCTGCAGGACGAGCTGCTGAACCTCCTGCGTGAGCTGCGCGCGCACGGGCGGAGCGTGGCTGCCTACGGCGCCGCGGCCAAGGGGGCCACACTGCTGAACTCCAGCGGTATCACCACCGATCTTGTGCAGTACGTGGTCGATCGCAACGTCCATAAGCAGGGCAAGTACATCCCGGGCGCGCGCACGCCGATCCTCGACCCCGCTGTCCTGGCCCAGCGCCAGCCGCATTACCTGCTCCTGCTGGCCTGGAACGTCAGAGACGAGATCATGGATCAGCAGGCTGCGTTCGCCCGTAGGGGCGGCAAGTTCATCGTGCCGGTTCCCCGACCGGTTGTGTGCTAAGGGCCGAAGGCGGCGCGATCATGCTTTTTCGCGCTTGAGTTTCCTGCCGGATCCGGGGTCCGGAAGCCGATCTGGGAGGTCCTGGAAGCTTCGAATTACTGAGAGCAATCTGATGGTGACCGATCCCGGCCTATGGGAGCTTGCCGAGCGGACTTCGCGGTCGGAGCACACGGGATTGCCGCCGGAGTGAGGCATCGGGCGTGGCCGGTGGGGCCGCAGGCCGCACTCCGATCCGGATCGATGATCCGTGCCCCTATCGCCGGACGCTCTTACTTGTGGCATTCTAGGCTTACGTTTGTTACTTTTTGTGATCACCTATGCTCACCAATTGGTTCCGTTGGTCCGGAAACGTGTGGCCGGTGCACCGTGTACTTTCAGTGGCTAAGGACGGTGCGGTCATCGGGTTTCTCGCGCTCGGGGTTCCTGTCGGATCCGGGGGGTTCGGGAGGCCCCGAGGAATCCAGGGGGCTGCGATGTTTGCGCAGGACCGGTGGTACGGGGGCGTCCGCCTCCTCCGTTTCCCCGCGTTCTCCGGTGATCTTGCGTTCTCTCGCGGGTTGGGGAGGAGGCTCCGGTGAGCAGAGCCGCCCAGCCGCGCGCCGAGACGGAGCGAGGTCTTCCCAGGGTGTCGCTGCTGCGGATCCTCAGGCGCCGGTGGCTGGCGATCGTCCTCGCGGTCATCGCCGGTACGGCTTTCGTGCTCATCGTGAGCAAGCAGCAGGCCCCTCAGTTCGAGGCAACCGGCCGGGTGTTCCTGAACACCTCCGACGTGGCGTTCGGCGGCGGCTCGGACTCGGTCGACGCCACCCGGGTCGTCCAGACGCAGGCCCAGCTCGCAGGCTCCACCGCAGCACTGGATCTGATCTCCAAGCAGCTGAAGGTGCCGTGGCGCACGGTGGCCAAGCAGGTGAAGGTCACTGCGTCCGACGAGGGTTACTTCTTCGATCGCCGGCAGGGACAGTACCGAGGAGAAGTCGGTACGTCTCGTCCAGGTCGCCGAGGCTGCCTATCAGCAGCTCCTCGCCCAGTACGGAGTGAACGGCAGCAGCACGGTCAACAAGCTGACGGAGCGGCGTGACGAGATCTCCCAGAACCTCAGGCAGCTGGAGGCACAGCGGGCCGCACTGCCGAGGAAGGCCGACGGCCAGGCTCTCGCCGCCCAGATCAGCAACCTCGACGCGCAGGTCACCGAATTCAACCGACGGATCTCCGAGGTCCAGGTCAACGCCGCTCTGAGCGCGGCTTCGGTGACTCTCGCGGAGTCCGCACACTCGGTCGGCCAGGTCACCCCGAAGCTGTTCCGTAACGTGCTCGCCGGTGCCCTGGCCGGCCTGCTGCTGGCGGTGGTCGTGGTCTGGTGCGCCTACCTGCGCCGGCCGACGGTTCTGGACGGCCGGGCCGCGGCCGACGTCCTGGGTGTCCCGCTGATCGCGGACATTCCCGGCGGGCGTGGCGGCGGCCTGCCGACCGACAGGCTTGTCGCCGCCATGTCCTCGGTGCTGGCGCCGACCGGGAAGGTCATCGCCCTTACCCCGGCCGGGCCGGGCGACCTGGCGCCCGATCTGGTCGCGGCGGTGTCGGCGAACTGGTCGGACGACCAGGGAATCGTGCTGATCCTGGATGCCTCGCCTGCTCCGGACGTCCGCGGGGCCCTGGAACGCCTGCCGCCGGCTGTATCCGGTGAGCTTCCCCGGTGGGCCCATGAACCGACCTGCATGGCGCGTTCGTCCGGTGGTGGCAACGGCCATCTGCTGTACAACCGGGTCGCACCGGCCCGGGCGGCCCGGCCCGGCGGTCTCGCAC
>NZ_CAAAFT010000067.1:46860-47469 GCF_900634765.1 Candidatus Protofrankia californiensis
CGGCCATCTGCTGTACAACCGGGTCGCACCGGCCCGGGCGGCCCGGCCCGGCGGTCTCGCACCCATCCTGGCGGACCGGGCGCCGGTCGTCGATCTCGTCATCGTGTTGACCCCGGCTCTTGTCGATCTTCCGATGACGGCGGCGTCCGCCATGCAGGCGGATGCCGTCATCGTGGTCGCAACCGGCGAAACGCGGATCAAGGAGCTGTCGCGGGTCCTACGGGACTGGCCGGCGCTGTCCGAGCGGATGGTGGGTGTGGTTCACGACGGACGTCCGGGCCTGCGCCGGTCCACCGACCGTGGTGCTGCTTCGTCACGGGGCGTTTCGTCGCCGGCTGCCGTCGCACGTGTTGCCCCGTCACCGGGCGCGTCACGCGGAGAGGCTGCTGTCGGTTCCGCCAACACCACGGTGAGCCGCGGTGCCGCACCGGCAGGCCCGGTGTCCCGGCCACTGGTGGATGCTGCGCGCCGCACGACCGCCGACGCGGAGGCCACCGACCGCTATGCCCGTCCCACCGGCAAGCAGAGTTAGTGGTTTGCCGGTAGTGGTTTGCCGGCCTGACCTGACCTGCTCCGGTCCGTCCTCGCCGTCCTCGCCGCCGTGATCCT
>NZ_CAAAFT010000067.1:47724-54493 GCF_900634765.1 Candidatus Protofrankia californiensis
CGGTGGCGCTGGCCGACCCCCGCCCGCGCGGTCGGCCAGGTGGAACACCAGGTGGAAGACTGCTGTCCGGGCCTGCTGCCACCCTCGCCCGCTTCGCTGTCAGGCTCGGCTGTGTCGCGGTGAGCGCCACCTCCTGGGTGTGCCGATTCCCCGGCGCGTAAAATAGGGGAAACGCGGTCGTGTGCGTCGGGCGCTGTCCCGTGGGGAACGGTCCGGTACGCGAAGAGCGGCCCAGTTCGTGACACTGTGTGTCCATCTGTACTTTGCCGTCTGTTTGTAATGTGCGCTGTTCCCGAGAGGTTCGGACGCTCTTATGACCCTCGCCCCGCTGTTGGACGCCCTTACCGCCACCCCAGGTGCGGATCCGGCCCTGGCACGCGCGGTCGCCGCAGTCGGTGAACCCCGGCTGGACCTGTCGGCTCCGGCTGCGCTGCGACCGTTCGCCGCCGCCGCGCTCGCGGTCCGGGCCGGGCGGACGGTACTGGCCGTCACCGCCACCGGACGGGAAGCTGACGATCTTGCCGCGGCGCTGTCGAGCCTGATCGATCCGCAAACGGTCGCGGTGTTCCCGAGCTGGGAGACCCTGCCGCACGAACGGCTGTCCCCACGAGCCGACACGGTCGGACTCCGCCTCGCCGTGTTGCGCCGGCTCGCCCACCCCGACAGCACGGGCAAGCCGCCGCTGTCGGTTGTGGTGGCGCCGGTGAGGGCCGTCCTCCAGCCCCAGGTCGCCGGCCTCGGCGATCTCGAACCGGTGGGGTTGAGCGTCGGTGACAGCGCCGACCTCAACGAAATCGTGGACAGGCTTGTCGGCGTCGCCTACCACCGGGTGGACCTGGTGGAGCGGCGTGGCGAGATCGCGGTGCGCGGTGGCATCCTCGACGTCTTCCCGCCGACCGAGGAGCATCCGCTGCGGGTGGAGTTCTTCGGTGACGAGGTCGAGGACATCCGGCCGTTCTCGGTAGCCGACCAGCGGGCGCTGACCGATCCTTCCGACAGCCAGGACGGCCGGCGCCGGCTGTTCGCACCGCCGTGCCGTGAACTGCTGCTCACCCCGCAGGTCCGGACCCGGGCCCGCGAGCTGGCGCGGCTGCATCCCGAGCTCCTCGACATGCTCGACAAGATCGCGGACGGTATTCCGGTGGACGGCATGGAGGCGCTCGCGCCGGTGCTCTCCGACGAGATGGTGCTCATGCTCGACGACCTGCCCGCCGGCACGCATGTGCTGGTGTGCGACCCCGAACGGGTCCGCGCCCGCGCGGCCGAGCTGGTGCGCACGAGCCACGAGTTCCTGGAAGCGTCCTGGAGCACGGCCGCTGTCGGCGGCAGCGCTCCGATCGACCTCGGCGCGGCGGCCTACCGTTCGATCGCGCAGGTGCGCCAGCGCGCTGCCGAGATCGGCCTGCCGTGGTGGTCGATCAGCCCGTTCGGTGGCGCCGGTGTCACCATCGACGACCGACCAGGCAGCAATCGGTTCGGCGACGGCCGGTTCGGCGATTACCGGGGGCAGGACGGCGTCGCAGGCGAGGAGGATCTCGACGACCACTCGGTGCTCTCCAGCCTGCGTCCAGCCATCGCCTACCATGGCGACACCGCCAGAGCACTCGCTGACATCAAGGGATGGCTCGCCGATTCCTGGCGTGTTCTGCTGATTACCGAGGGGCATGGTCCCGCCCAGCGGCTTGTCGAGCTGCTGCGGGACGCCGATCTGGGCGCTCGCCTCGCCGAGGACGCCGATCTTGCTCGTGGCGTCGCCACGGTCACCTGCGGTCAGCTGGGTACCGGCTTCACCAGCGACCTGCTGGGGATCGCGGTCCTGACCGAAACAGACCTCGCCGGCCAGCGTGGCGTGACCACCCGTGACATGCGCCGGATGCCGCACCGGCGCCGCAAGGGCATCGACCCGCTTGCGCTGCGCTCCGGCGACCTGGTCGTCCACGACGCCCACGGGGTCGGCCGTTACGTCGAGATGGTGACACGAACCGTTGCCGGTGCCACCCGGGAGTACCTCGTCCTCGAGTATGCGAAGGGTGACCGCCTGTACGTCCCGACCGACCAGCTCGAACAGGTCACCCGTTATGTCGGGGGGGAGGGCCCGAGCCTCGACCGGATCGGCGGTGCCGACTGGGCCAAGCGCAAGGGACGTGCCCGCAAGGCCGTCAAGGAGATCGCCGGTGAGCTGATCCGCCTGTACAGCGCGCGGATGGCCGCGCCGGGATACGCCTTTGGCCCGGACACCCCGTGGCAGCGGGAGCTGGAGGACGCCTTCCCGTTCCGGGAGACTCCCGACCAGCTCTCGGCCATCGAGGAGGTCAAGGCCGACATGCGCAAACCCGTCCCGATGGACCGGGTCATCTGCGGCGACGTCGGCTACGGCAAGACCGAGATCGCGGTGCGCGCGGCTTTCAAAGCGGTGCAGGACAGTAAGCAGGTCGCCGTACTCGTTCCGACGACACTGCTTGTCCAGCAACATTTCCAGACATTCTCTGAGCGGTATGCCGCGTTTCCCGTGAACGTACGGGCGGTGTCGCGCTTCAATTCCGCGTCCGAGCAGAAGGCCGTGCTGGACGGGCTTGCCGAAGGCAGTGTCGACGTGGTGATCGGAACTCATCGACTGCTGTCGTCCGGATCCCATTTCAAGGATCTCGGCCTGGTGATCGTCGACGAGGAGCAGCGTTTCGGCGTCGAACACAAGGAATACCTGAAGAAGATGCGGACCGCGGTGGACGTGCTCACCATGAGCGCCACCCCGATCCCGCGGACGCTGGAAATGTCGATCACCGGCATCCGGGAGCTGTCGACCATCGACACCCCGCCGGAGGAGCGGCATCCGATCCTGACCTTCGTCGGCCCGAGTGACAACCGGCAGGTCGCCGCCGCGATCCGCCGCGAACTGCTGCGGGAGGGGCAGGTTTTCTTCATCCACAACCGGGTGGAGTCGATCGACGCGGCCGCAGCGAGGCTGCGTGATCTCGTTCCCGAGGCGCGCATCGCCACCGCGCACGGCCAGATGGCCGAGGACGCCCTCGAGCAGGTGATGGTCGCGTTCTGGGAAAAGAAGTTCGACGTTCTGGTATGTACCACGATCGTCGAGTCCGGGCTGGACATCTCCAACGCCAACACGCTCATCGTGGAACGCGCCGACGTGTTCGGGCTGTCCCAGCTGCACCAGTTGCGGGGGCGCGTGGGTCGGGGCCGGGAACGTGCTTACGCCTATTTCCTGTATTCTCCGGACAAACCACTCACCGAAACCGCGCACGACCGGCTCGCCACGATTGCCCAGCATTCCGACCTCGGTGCCGGAATGGCCGTGGCCATGAAGGACCTGGAGATTCGCGGGGCGGGCAACCTGCTCGGCGGGGAACAGTCCGGGCATATCGCGTCGGTCGGCTTCGACCTCTACGTGCGGATGGTCGGTGAGGCCGTTGCCAACTTCAAAGGCACCGCGGTCGAGGAACCTCCCGAGGCCAAGGTCGAACTCCCGGTGAACGCGAGCCTGCCGCATGATTACGTCCCCAGCGAGCGGCTGCGCCTGGACGCCTACCGGCGTCTGGCCGCCGCCGCTTCGGACGACGACATCGCCGAGGTCCGCGCTGAGCTTCTCGACCGTTACGGGATGCTGCCCGAGCAGGCCGAGAACCTGCTGGCGGTCGCATCCCTGCGGGTACTGGCCCGCCGCCACGGCGTCACCGAGATCACCGTGGCGGGCCGTCAGATCCGGTTCGCTCCGCTGGAGCTGCGCGAAAGCCAGACCATGCGCCTCCAACGGCTGTACAAGGGAGCCGTGGTCAAGCCGGCGGTACGGACGATCCTCGTGCCGGCACCGGCAGAGACCCCCCGCATCGGTGCCCGCCCGTTGCGTGACCGTGCCATCCTTACCTGGGCTGCGGGCCTGCTGGAAGCGGTCGCGGGTGACTCGGTCGCGGCAGCGGCTACGGCCGCATCCCGCTGACCCGCCGGCTGCCCGTCCCGCCCGCCGCACGGGCGGGACGCGGGCGGGAATCGCCTTCCGGCCGGGCTTCGGCCGGGATGTGACGGGTCGGCACGCACGAGTGGACGGAGCGGACGGAATGGACGGAGTGGACCGGGTGTGCGCGGCGGGCAGCGAGTCGATACGGTCACAGCCGTGAAGCCCCGTTCTGTCGCTCGCCGTGTTCTTGCCGGTGTGGCGTTGGTGGTCCTTACCGCGTCCGCATGCACCACTCATGCGGGCTCCGCCGCACAGGTCGGCGATGAGACGATCAAGACCTCGACCCTGCGTGACGTCGTCGATCGCGGTCTGGCCGCCAGCCGGTTGGCCGGTGCGACCGGCCAGGCCGACGACCGCACCGCCCAGGCCGTCGCGCCGATCGAACGCGGCGAGCTGCAGCGGCGCGCGCTCACCACGCTCGTCCAGCTCAACCTGCTCGAGCGGGAGGCCCACAGCCTCGGGGTCACAGTGACCGACCAGGACCTCGACGCTTACTACCAGGCGTACGGCCTGCTCCAGTTCGGCAGCGTCGCGGCCTTCGAGCAGCGGGCGGCGCAGAGTGGCATAGCCCGCCAGGACCTGCGGGCTGCCGCGCGTTCCAACGTCCTCGAGCTGGCGATCACCGACCGGCTGACCCCGGATGCGGTCGCGTCTGAAAAACAGGCCCGCGACGTCTACGACAAGATCGTCAAGCAGGTCGGGAAGATTCCGCTGAGTTTCGCCCAGGCCCAGCCCTACCTCGTCCGGTGGTTGGCCGAGGAGCAACGCAACCCCGTCCTGCACACGAAACTTCGCGAGGTCGTGGACCGGGAACCGGTCTCGATCAACCCGAGGTTCGGCAGCTGGGACTCCGCCCAGCTCGCGGTGATTGCCGCGGATGTCTCGGTTGCGACGACGCCGGCGCCCGAGCCGCCGCTGGGCTCGGGAATCTCGATAGGCCAGTGAATTACTTCCAGCCGACGTTCCCGAACAACCGACGTTGTCGAAGCGGTGGTCCGGCCGTGCTGGTGACAGTCAACGCGATCGCGGTCGTCCGGTGACCGCGAGTATCGCCGTCGTCGTGACGAGCCCCCGGGTCGCACCCGGGTTGCTCGACGTCGGCACCTGGGACCTGCTGCGCACCGCCGGTGCGGTCTGTTGCGGATCGGTCGACCATCCCCAGCGCGCCGCCCTCGTCGCGGCGGGCATTCCGGTCGAGGTTGTGGCAGACGCGGGCTCGGATGCTCCCGCTGCCGTCGAGGCGCTGCGAAAGCGCGCCTGCGCCGACCCGTCCCGACCCGTGGTGTGGCTCGCGGCCGCGGGCGGCGGGACGCTTCGGATCGGTGAAACGGCTCGGGCCGGTGAGGCTGCTCGTGCCGGCGAGACGCTTCGGGCCGGTGAGGTGGCTCGGGCCGGCGAGGCGGAGCCGACCGGTGACCGGGAACTGCTTGACGTGCTCGCCGCCTCGGCCGGTGTGGACCTCACCGTGACGGTTGTCGAGGGATCGCGTGACCTGCCCGGTGCCAGGCTCCTGGACGCGGTCGCCGTGATGGACCGCTTGCGCTCTCCCGGCGGCTGTCCATGGGACGCCGAGCAGACCCATACCTCGCTCGCCGCCTACCTGTTGGAGGAGGCGTACGAGGCGTATCAGGCGATCGAGGACGGCAACCACGCCGACCTGCGCGAGGAGCTCGGCGATGTGCTCATGCAGGTGCTGTTCCACGCCCGGATCGCAGCCGAGGGCAACGGGCGGGCCGACGGCACGGGTGACGGCGGGGCCGCCCGGGACGAGACTGGCCGCAACGGCGCTGCGGCCCGGGAGGCGGCCTGGGACATCGACGACGTGGCCGCGGGCCTGACCGACAAGCTCGTCCGCCGGCATCCGCATGTCTTCGGGTCGGTGACGGTGGACGGCGCCGCCGCCGTCGAGACGAACTGGGACAGGATCAAGGACGTCGAGAAGGGCCGCCGGTCGGTCACCGAAGGCGTCCCCCTGTCCCAACCGGCGCTCGCGCTGGCGGCAAAGCTGCAGAAGCGCGCGGTCAAGGTCGGCGTTCCGCTGGATCTCGTCCTCGGCGCGGGCCGGCCGTCTCCCGCCGAGGCGGTTGCCGGCCTGGCCGGTGACCTGGCCCGGGCCACGGACCGTCCGCCTACCCCAGCCGGGACGCCGGCCGAGACGATGATCGGCGATCTGCTGTTCGCGGCCGTGGTGCTGGCACGGCAGGCCGGGGTCGATCCCGAAGCGGCTCTGCGGACGTCCGCACGACGTTTCCGGGACACCCTCACCACCGCTGAGGACGCCATCCGCACTGCCGGCCTGGACGCCCGGGACGCCGACGCGGACTCCTGGCGCACACACTGGCCGTCAGCAGACGAAATCCCGGCCGGCTGACGCACCCCAGCTGGTCAAGAGGGCCAAAGGCGACGCGATCATGTCCCTTTCGCGCTGCCGAGGCCCAGGTCCCCGGGTGGTTCAGTCGCGTGGGCGGGGTTCCTCGGAACGCTCCGGAAGGTCTCGACCACGTGGGTGGAGCATGCCATGACCGTTGCGCGTAGCCTCACTCCATGGCAGGAAGCACTGCGCGGCAGGCGCTGGCGGGCGTCCATCGTTTGTATGCGCGGCGGTCCGCGCCGATCCTCCTCGAGCTCGACCTCACCGTGGATCCGGTCGAAGGGATACCCGGCGATCCGGTGAGTGCGGCTCTGACGCGGCGCCGCCAATCCCTGCGAGCCATCGTGGACGGGCTGCGTCGGGCCCAGGACGATGACCGGGCGTCCACGCTCATCGCCCGGATCGCCCCCTGCGGGATGCCGCTCGCG